>JAGFXP010000042.1 GCA_017861315.1 Bacillota bacterium
GCTCTCCGCGCTTGGGGCTGTGTTTTCGCCGGCAGCCTTGCCGCCGCTTTCAGCTTCGGCAGCACCCGCGCCCCCTTCACCGGCAGCCGCCTCTTCCGTCTGCTGCGCTGCAGAAGTCCCTGCCTGAGGAACCACAGCAGCTTTTTCCTGGAATCCCTTCACAAGGAATATCAGTCCTGCGCAGATCATTATCATGAAAATCGAAAGGATCAGTCTCCTTTTCATCAGCGCAGACCTTCCTTCCTGCCCAGAATGAGGTAGATAGCTCCGCCGACCAGCCCCATGGCGACAAGTCCGCCTCCCACTGTCATGTAGACTGCCTTTTTACCGATTGCTGCTGCCGGTTCGTCTGCAGCTGAGCTATCATCCGCGCTCCCGTACGTTTCTGCGTTCACGGCAGCTTCTTCAGCCTCTTCAGCCTTTTCCGCTTCCACGGAACTGCCTGCGGTTTTAACGCCCCCTGACGCAGCGCTGCTTCCTGATGGCTGGCTTCCGGCCGTCCCAGTGCTGTCTGCAGCTGAGACCGCCTGCTGTGCTGCAGCGCTCTCAGCTGCCGTTGATGAATATACCTTGAGGCTTTCAGCCTTGATTTTGGAGTAATAGAAGTTGTATGCTTCTCCCGATTCCTTGTATCCGTTTATGGCTATGAGCGCCCTGAGGCACTGCTCTGTGGCGATCGAGTTGCTTCCTCCGTCCAGTGTGTGCCTGAACATTCCGCCCTCAGACCTGAAGGACAGCATGGCCGAAACAAGGTCACCCTTCGATTTAGCGAAATTCACGACCGTGCCGTCGCTGAGGGTGGATATCCCTTCAGGATTAACGCCTGCCGAGAGAAGCCCCAGGATCACAAACGCGTTTGTCTCGCTGCTTATGCCGTAATGCCCGTTCACGTAGCCGCTCTCGCTGACCATGCCTGAGAGGCTTGCCACAGCCCTGTTCACGGCAGCAGCAGCCTCCTGCTCTCCCATGTAGGGTGAGAGCGCGCAGATCGCTGCACCGGTTATGTCAGGGTCCATGGCATCGCCGAGGCTCCAGCCCGTGCCGTCCGATACCTGCATGGACAGCAGCCTGCTCTTTAGCGTCTGCCTGTTGATGCCATAGCTGTCAGGAATGCCTGCATAGTCCATAGCCAGAAGTCCGTATATGACGTCCGCTATAAGAAAGGATCCGGAATCCCTGCCGTAGAGTTCTGAAACGAGGTCATATCCGGCAAAGCTGTAAGGGCTGAAACCGCTGGCGGCAAGCCCTATTATGAGTTTTTCAAGTTCAGTGTTGCTGCAGTCGGCTGCGCCGTACCTTCTTATGTCCGAGTATGCCTGTTCCAGGTATTCCCCGTTGACCGCCATGCCCAGCTTCTCCAGGCTCACGTAAGCCCATGGGTCCGGGTAGCCTTTCACGACCGCTGCGGACGCGCTGATCGATCCGGTTATATCCTTGCTAACAAGGAGGTTGTCCCGGTCGATGCTGCTGTCATAGCTTGACTTGCTGTGGTTGAAGCTGGGAGAGCTTGCCCCGTCTATGGTGAAGGTGCCCTGGTCCATAACGACGGTTGAAAGCCTGCCGCTGTTGTAGCCGCTTATCCTGTAGGTATGGGTGCCTGCGCTCAGTCCGCCGGGGATTGATATCTCACCGTTATTGTCAGTCACATAGTTTGTGTCATCTACGGTGACAAGGGCTCCCTCGATGTTCTTCACTGCCGTGGAAGGATTCATCCAGTCGGTCCAGTCGGTGTAGCTGTAGGAAAACCTCATGCTGAAGCCTCCGCTTACGGGGACGATGTCTGGATTGAAGGTTATTGAATTCACGTAGGGCACACTGAAATCCGTGAAGTACAGGACGATCTCGTCGCCCTCTGCAGGCACGTAGGAGTCCATGCCGACAGCCGGGCTGATTATTGATGTCTCGTTCTTCACATAGAACATCCAGCCCGTGTAGGCAGCTATGTCGTTTTCAGCCAGCCCCCCTATTTCAGTGATGTACTCTCCCCAGCTGTTACTGACTGTCTTGTAATCCACGCTGCTGTTCCCGAGCACATTTTTTACTATTTCCAGGGCTGTGCCCCCCTGTGCGGTCCCCTGCACCATGGTGTCGTTGAGACCCTCCACCCTGACGCTGCATTCGGGATTCCTGACCTCAAACCAGAAAGTATCCTCCACGACCCGTGGCATGAGAGCAGTGTCGGTCTGGTAGTCGCTCACCTTCAGCGAATGTTTTCCGGCACTTAGCCCGTTCTCGATTACGGCTTTGTTCTGGTCAAGCACCACCGGCTGTCCGTCTATCCAGGCCTTCATTGTCGCGGACGCTACCGGAGTAACTACCATGTTCCCGGAGTACCAGTCAAGCTGCTCGTTGCTCAGACTTATGACCAGCTTTTTATCCGGCAACGTGGTAGAGTATTCTATCTTGTTCAGCGTATACGTGTCGTATGCAGAGTAGTACACGATGAATTTGTCCCCGTTCTGAAGCATGAGGTCATTTATGCCGTCATTGACAGCTGCATAGGAACCGTTCCTGTTGACAGCTGTGAACCAGTATTTGCTCCAGTCCGCTGCGTTTGAAATGCCGTCGATGGAGCTGATCATGCCGTATTCGATAACGGCGCTCTCCTTGCCGCTGCTCTTCAGAACCTGGTCCAGCGCCTCCGACGCCTTTAGGCTGTCCGCTGTCCCTGACGCTATGACTCCTGTGTTGCTCTGGACGACAACCTCCACCTGGTTAACGCCCTCAGCATGCGCCAGTGTGCCGAACAAGCCGGCTGCCTGCGCCAGTATGAATGTGAATAATACCGCCAATGATATGATTCTTTTCTTTGATATCAATTATTTTTCCCCCTCGTATTGCTTATTGTCATTGCCTATGTATGTGATCTGAAGCCTTCTTTTTGACCTCAGGAGTACCTTGTAAAATTTCTCGAAGAATATCATGGAAAACACGAAATTGCCGCAGGCGTGCATTATATCGACAGTGAGCCCTGTCAGATAAGCCAGCATTATGGCCTTTAATGTCAGCGGCTTTATGAATCCCAGCACGTGCCACAGGTTCATTATCCAGTCGAACATGAAGCCGTACAGAAAACAGACCATCGAGAAGGCAAGGACAGACATGCCCCCCTGCTTCCTCCTGCCGATCAAGCCAGACAAAGCTCCCACCAGCCCCCAGGCGAACATCTGCCAGGGCGTCCATGGCCCCTGGCCAAGGAATATGTTGGATACGAACGCCGTGGTGCTCCCCACAAGGAAGCCTGCATAGGGCCCGAACGCGTATCCTGATATGGCGACTATGAAGGTAGTTGGCTGGACGTTGGGTATCGCTGCAAAGGGAAGCCTGCAAATAGCCGCAAAGGCGCTCAGTGTTGCAATTATAGCTATCTCCTTCGTTCCGAGGGAACTCTTCTCGAAGTAGAAATAGCCTGCAAAAATGACCAGAAGGACGAATACTGTCATGAATAAAGCCGCATTATCTCCCATCTGAATCCAGCCATCCCTTCGCCTGATCTGCCGTGTATATGCCCGGCGCGATATCCCTGAATATCTTGTTTGCTGCTGTTGTGTAGAATATTCCGTCCTTCAGTACCTCTTCCCTTGTGCCCGACGAGATAATTTCGCCCGAGAAGAGGAGAAGGTACCTGCTGCAGAACTCGGTAGCAAACTCAATGTCGTGGGTCACAAGGATTATGGTTACCCCGCTCCTGTTCAGTTTTGACAGCAGCTTTCCAAGCTGCTGCTTCAGCTTGGAATCGAGACCCCTGGTGGGTTCGTCCAGCAGCAGTATCTCGGGTCTGTTCACAAGCACCGAGGCTATGGCTACCCTCTGCCTTTCACCTCCGCTCAGATCCCTGGGATTCTTGTCCTTAACAGCCTCCAGCTCAAGCTCCCGCAGCACCTCGTCTATGGCTGAGCAGTCACTGCAGCCGAAGTTATCCAGGGTGAATTTGAGCTCCTCGTATACCGAATCCTTGGAGATATAATCGTTCGGGTTCTGGGATACGTACCCGATCACCCTCCCTATGTCGCTGTTTCTGTATCTTGAAACCTCGCTTCCCTTCAGCCTGACGCTCCCGCTGTACTTAAGGAGCCCCGCAGCCGCTTTTAGCAGGGTGCTTTTGCCTGCGCCGTTGGGGCCGAAGATGCCCGTGAAATCGCCCTTCGACACTGACAGGTCAAGCCTCTTTATGACCTCCCTGCTGCCGAAGCTCACGCCCAGGCCCTTCATCCTGAGCAGCTCCTCTCTTTTACCCACCTCGCGGGAAGGATGGGCTGCCACTTCCACGGAAGGAGCAAGCCCTTTTGCTTTTGAAGCCATCAGCCTCCTGGTCTCCTTGACCGAGGATGGCATCTCGACCGCGCCTGCATGCTTTGCCAGCCTGAGATGTATGGGCAGGTAACGGGACCTGCCGTTTTCACCGAGGCTGTAGAACTGCTGCCTGCTGCCGTAGAAACCAACCCTTCCGTTTTCCATGAGGAGTATCCTGTCGCTTATCTCGAAGCAGCGCTCTATCCTCTGCTCTATTATCACCGCAGTAATACCCAGCTCCCTGTTTATCTTTGCGATCAGGGCAATTATCTCCTCCGCCGCCAGAGGATCCAGCTGCGATGTGGGCTCGTCGAAGATTATGCATTTAGGCAAATACGCTATGGCCGCTGCCACCGCTGCCTTCTGCTTCTGCCCCCCCGAGAGCGTCTTGATCTCCCTGTCCCAAAGGTCAAGGATATTGCAGAACTGCATGGACTCCCATACCCTTCTCTTTATCTGCGCCGGATCCACGCCAACGTTTTCCAGCCCGAAGGCTATCTCCCTGTGAACCCTGCTCATCATCAGCTGCCTCTCAGGATCCTGGAACACCATGGTTATCTCCGATGCCCTCCTGCGGTGCTCCATCCTGCTTATCTCGATGCCGTTCACTGACAGGCTGCCTTTCATGGTGCCCCCGTAAAAGCCCGGAACCGCACCAGTCATGCATTTGCCCAGCGTTGTCTTCCCCGATCCGGAATCGCCGCAGATGAACACAACCTCACCGGACTCTATTCCGATGCTTATGTCCTCCAGCACATTTTCCTTTTCAGCGGGATAGCGGTATGAGAGCCCTTCTATACTTATGTAGCTTTTATTGTCTTTCATGAGGATCTGCCTCCCTGCTTTCTTTATAACTGTATATCAGCAGCGTCGAAATGATGGCTAGATTCAGCGCCGCCAGGAGCATTATCCCCTGGTTAATAACGTCGATCTCCGCTGTACCGTAGTATATCTGGAACTCCGCCATGCCTTTCAGCTTGACCGCGATGAAAGCCAGCAGGAAAACCAGGCTCTCACCCAGTATTATGAAGTCGATCGCTGCAAAGGACTGCTTGTCGTAGATGGTCCTCCTGTCTGACAGGAACCCCCTTACGTATGCCGCCTCCCCTATGTCGAACGCCCCGTCAAGCGAATTTTCGAGAAGTATGGACATGACGGGTATATTGCTCCTGACCTTCTCGCCCAGTTTATCGGCATTCAGGTTTACTCCTCTCATGGAGTATACATCCCTGAGGTTCCCCATTCGTTCCTTCATGTTCGGGAAAAGCTTGAGCGCTATCATCATCATCAGTGTGGTCTTTGGGATTTTTGACGAGAACCAGGATGCAGCCCTGTCCGAATCTATCATAAGCTCAAGGATCATGAACACGTAAATAATGAGCAGCAGCTTGAATGACAGTATGGATGCGTAAATAAGCGATTCAAGCGTGAACCTTTTGCCCAGCAGGTAGAAGAGGGTTATCCTCCCCTCATACACAAAGATCATGTTGATTATTATCGTCACCGCCGAAAAGGGGATGAACATCCTGAACCCGTTCAGAAGCTTGCCCCAGCTCCCTGTAGCGCTGAAAATGGAGATATGCGTCAAGAATATGCCCAAAAGGACGACCGGGTTGTCTGTCGAGAATATGACCACCGTCAATACTGAACAGAACAGGGATGTGGCGGCTACATTGCATTTTTTGAAAGCACTGTCCATAATTCCTCCAAAATAAAAAACCGGACCAAAAAAAGTCCGGTAAAGATCGAGAACTGCAATCTTTTCCTTCCCTCCGAAGGCAGATGAATATACATGGTAAAAGCATGAGATATCCTGGCTTGCATTTCATCCTAAGGGCACCCTTCCCTGATATAAACATCAAGTGGTAACGTGCCTTTCGTCCGTGCTTTCAGTAGCGGGGGCTGCTGTGGAATCTAACCACATTCCCTCATACTCGCTCCTATTAAATTATTTCAATTATAACATCACGATATCATATATTCAATCAAGAATTCTTTATTATGTCCACGAATCTCTTGACTATAAGAGCCGTGAAGCCCCATATGACATTGCCTTCATATACGTAGAAATATTCAGGGAAGACCCCGTTGGTGAACTTGTAATCCGCCCCGTTGTTAATAAGGTCGTACGGGAAATCCGGCTTGGGGCTCTGGACTATATCCACCTCATGCAAGTCCGGCTCCGTTTCCATAAAAAACTTAAGCGGAACCTTCAGCACCCTGTCCACCTCGGATGGATTGGGATGAATATCCTGCGGCTCCAGCGTGGCTATAAAAGGATAGATTATGGAATTGTAGGGAGATACCAGGAAATCCATTTCGCCGACAACGCTGAACGTATCCCTCTTTACCAGCAGTTCCTCCATAGCTTCCCTGCAGGCTGTGTCTATAGGCAGTTCGCCCTTTTCGACCCTTCCTCCAGGCAGGCATATGTCGCCCGGCTGCCTCCTGAGGTTTTTGGACCTGATTTCGAATATTATCTGAAGCTCACTCTCTTCTTCCAGCAGGAAAATCATAACCGCGCTTCTTTTATACTCACCAATAACTTTGCCCTTTCGGTTGCTGAATATATCGATTATCTTGTCTGTCATTTCACTTTCTCCATTTCCAAATTGAAAAGTTTCCCCTTAAATGATATACTGATACAGTCCCATCATTATTATATCACAGAAATACGCTTTTAATACCCAATAAAACCATACAAACGGAGTGATGAAATTGAAAAAGAAGAGAATTACGGCAATACTTTCACTGTTACTGGTTCTGCTCATAAATGCCAGTGTCCTTGCAGCTCCTGCGGCATCGAATCCCGCCGAGCCTAGCATTAACGGACTGTCTGCCATAACCATAGATTTGGAGACCAATGAAATAATATACGAGAAGAGTATAGATCAGAAGATGTACCCGGCCAGCACGACGAAGCTGCTGACAGCGCTGCTGCTTGCGGAAAGCAAGAAGAAGACAGACCTTCTGACATACACGGCCAGCGCAAAGAGCCAGCCTGAATTTTCCATGAACCTGAACCTTAAGCCTATCGCTGTGGGCGAAACCATGAGCGCGAAGGACGTAATGCTGGGCCTGCTGCTGTATTCAGGAAACGACGCAGCCTACATGGCAGCAGACAACGTGTCGGGCAACAATACAGCCTTCATGGCAAAGATGAACGAGAAGATCGCCAGCCTGGGCCTGAAGGGCACGCATTTTGTTACGCCTAACGGCTTGCACGATGCAAACCACTACACCACAGCCTACGACCTCAGCATAATCGGAAAGGCAGCCTTCGCCAACGAGTGGGTCAGGGAAGCCATGGGCACGAAGCAGGCCACAATAACCACGTCCGGCGGAGCCTCAATGCTGGTTGAAAACAGGAACAAGCTTCTTGGCCTGGACGGCTGCATAGGCGGCAAGACAGGCTACACATCAAACGCAGGAAAGTGCCTTGTAGCGGTTTACGAAAGGGACGGCAGAAAGATCCTCGGGGTTGTCCTCAGTTCAGTTTATGACGCAGAAGACACCTTCGTCTTCAACGACATGAAAGAGATAATCGACTACAGCTACGCTATGAAACAGACTACCCTTCACGCTGCCGACAGCGTGGTCAAGACGGAGAAGATAACATACAAGCCGCTCCTCATCATGGGACCGGAAAAGACACTGGACGTTCCCCTTATAGCAAAAACCGACGTGAAGTACTACGAAAATGACGTTAACAAGACCGAGCTCAAGGAGACCTACAAGTTAAACGACATAAAGCTCTCCACGCTTACCGGTTCAAAGAGCATAGCAACCATGACCGTAACTGTCAGGGATTCCGTTCAGAACTATGAGGTGTTCTCAAGCCTGTCTGTATTTGACCTGGTCAAGGCCAATATACTGTTCTACGCGGGCCTTCTGGCGGGACTGGCAATACTGATCGCAATAATAGTCATAATCATAAAGAAGATCCGGGGCGGACGAAGAAGGGGCCGAGGAAGAACCTACTACTATTAATATATAACATCAATAAAAATTCAAGGGCTGAACCTCAGTTTTCACTGCAGGTTCAGCCCTTTTTCAAATCTAATATCCCAAAACCTCTTCTATGAAATGCCCGTTTTCGTAGAACAGCTCGCCGTCAGCGTAGATCCTGCCGCCCTTCCTCATGTCGCAGAGCATGTCCCAGTGGATGTTTGATTTATTCTTTCCGCCCGCCTCTGGCATGGAGTCTCCGATAGCCATGTGTATAGTTCCGCCTATCTTCTCATCGAAAAGCATGTTCTTGGTGAACTCCTTTATGCCGTAGTTTGTGCCGATCGCCACCTCTCCGAACCTCTTTGATCCTTCGTCGAAGCCGATCATGGTTTTCAAGAGCTCCTCGCCCTTTTTAGCAGCTGCCTCCACTACGACTCCGTCCCTTACGACCAGCTTTATCCCTTCAACTTCCTTCCCCATGGATATGCCCGGGAAGCTGAAGGTTATGTGGCCGTTCACGCCGTCCTCAACAGGAGATGTGAAAATCTCGCCGTCAGGGAAGTTCTCCCTCCCGTCGCAGTTTATCCACTTCCTTCCCGAGACATTCACCCTGATGTCTGTCCCTTCGGAGATTATGTGGAGCTCATTTTTGCCGTCCAGGTATTTCACCCATCTCTCCTGTTCGCCGCTGATCTTCTCCCATTCAGCTATCGGATCCTCTTTATCCAGGAGACCTGCTCCGTAAACGAAGTCCTCGTAATCCAGGAGGCTCATCGAAGCCTCCTGCGCATCGGCGAAGGTAGGATACTGGGTCCCGCACCATCTGAGGCTTCCGTCACCAACCTTATCAGAGTAAACCTTCCTCCATGTCTCCGCTCCCTTGGAATTCAGCCTCAGCCTTTCCTCCGGGACCTTGGAATTGGCCCTTGTATTCCTTGTGCCCCATGCAGAAAGCCAGACCGTGGCCTTCTCAAGGGCATATTTGAGTATGCAGTTCTCCTGGACAAGCTGTTCATCGCTTCCGTATTTCAGCCTGATGCTGTTTACCTCCTGGGAGGTTATTATCGTCTCTACATGCGCCCCTGCAAGCAGAGCTTCCTTTACAACCTCATGCATCCAGGGAATCGCCACCTCTTCGCAGCTCACAAGCACGAAATCGCCCGGCTTCACCTTTGCAGAATAGTGGACCAGGAGTTTTGCTAATTTATTTAATCTTTGATCTCTCAAGTAATCACCCGCTTTCATGTTTATTTTATCAATTTTCCTATTGCTTTTCAACTTTTTCAATTATTGTATATTATCACCATGAATATTTCGAATTATCTCACAATTCTATGCAAGAATTTCAAAAAATATGGTATACTTTATCTAAATACAACTTCCAAATACAATCTCAAGGAGGGCTTTCTATGAAGATTGAATTTTACGGCGCAGCGGCCTGTGTAACCGGGTCCTGCCACCTGATAAAAATTTATGACAAGAATATACTGCTTGACTGCGGCATGTATCAGGGAATCGATGCCAAGGAAAGAGGCAATGAAGTATTCAATTTCAATCCAAAGGATATACACTACGTTGTACTCTCACATGCGCATATAGACCACAGCGGAAGGATACCTTATCTCTACAAGAAGGGCTTCAGGGGCAAGGTCCTGTGCACGGAGGCAACGCTTGACCTGTGCGCCGCAATGCTGGCTGACAGCGCCCATATACTGCTTTATGAAAACGAATGGCAGAACAAGCGCAGGATCAGGCAGGGCCAGAAGCCTATCGAACCTCTTTATGCACCGGAGGATGTCCAGTCGGCCATGAGGCTTTTCAGCCCAGTTTCCTATAATGAATGGATTGAGCTCTTCGAAGGCTTCAAATTCAGGTTCATAGATGCCGGCCACCTGCTTGGTTCAGCCATAACCGAAATCATGGTCAACGAGCACCGCAAGGAGTGCAAGCTTGTTTACTCCAGCGACCTGGGCAATAAGGACATCCCCCTGCTGAACGACCCTGAGTTTTCGGAAAGCGCCGACTACCTCATCATGGAATCAACCTATGGCGACAGGCTGCATGAAAAAGGTGAAAAGGAGCTTGATCATCTCGTAAACATTATAAAGGAAACCTTCAAGAGAGGCGGCAACGTGATCATCCCTTCGTTCGCCGTAGGCAGGACGCAGGAGCTGCTCTACACGCTCAACAACTACATAGAAAACAACCTGCTGCCGACGGTTCCCGTCTTCGTGGACAGCCCGCTGGCAACCGAGTCCACACGTATCTTCAACAAGTGGCACAAATACTTCGACGAGGAGGCAACAAAGCTGATCAACAGCGGCGACGATCCCCTCCATTTCAAGAGCCTTTTCTTCACCCGCTCTGCCGAGGAGTCGATGGCCCTGAACAAGCTCAGGAAAGGCGCTGTAATTATATCAGCCAGCGGCATGTGCGAGGCGGGCAGGATCAAGCACCACCTCAAACATAACCTGTGGCGCCCGGAATGCTCTATCGTCTTTGTCGGCTACCAGGCTGAAGGTACTCTCGGCCGAACCATAGTGGACGGAGCAAAGAGCGTCAAGATATTCGGCGAAAACATAGCAGTAAACGCAGAGATCCACAGCCTTTCCGGTCTCTCGGGGCATGCAGACCGCGACGGCCTTGAAAAATGGATAAACGGCATGAAAGTGAAGCCGAAGAAAGTGATACTTGTCCACGGCGACAGGGAGGCACAGAAGAGCTTCAAGGAGCTTCTCGATTCCCAGGGCTATTCGGTCTTCGTACCTAATCCCGGCGACATCTTCATCCCTGGCGTCGACCACATAGCTGAAAGCAGCACGAGGGACAAGATCAAATTCCTGCTCGATTCACTGGAGGATGTCGATGCAATGCCTAAGGACAAGCTCATGGAGCTCATAAGGAATGCAATAAATTCATAATATTGCAAACATTTAATGTTTGTGCTATATTTTAATAAACATAAAGATATATTAAGGGAGGTTTGATTATGGAAATTGTAATGGCGCTGACAATTACCCCTAGAAATATCCATGCCGGCCAGGTTCAGAATATCCTCACAAAGCACGGCTGTATCATCACTCAGAGGATAGGCATCCACGAAGTTACTCCTGAAAACTGTTCGACCAAAGGTTTGATAATCCTGCATATTGTGGGAAGCGATGATGAGATCAAAGCACTCCAGAAGGAACTCAATGCTGTTGAAGGCGTAAATGCAAATTACATGACTATCTAAATGAACTAAGGCTGCTCCGATTCCGGAGCAGCCTTTTTAATATCATTTATTATAATCTTTCAGCCACGTAGTTCAGAAGGTCAACAGTTCTTGATGAGTATCCCCATTCGTTGTCGTACCAGGATACAACCTTGACCATGTTTTCGCCGATGACCATTGTTGAGAGAGCGTCGATAACCGAAGACAGTTCCTCGCCCTTGTAATCTATTGAAACAAGAGGTTCTTCAGAGTATCCGAGTATGCCCTTCATTTCTCCCTCGGTCGCAGCCTTGAGCGCGCTGTTGACTTCTTCAACTGTCACTGTCTTCTTAAGCTCGCATACCAGGTCAACCATTGAAACCTGAGGAGTAGGTATTCTCACCGCGAATCCGTTGAGCTTTCCTTTCAGGTTAGGAAGGACCAGTGCAACCGCCTTGGCGGCGCCGGTGGTTGTAGGTATCATTGACATGCCTGCAGCCCTTGCCCTTCTGAGGTCTGAGTGAGTTTTATCGAGTATCTGCTGATCGTTTGTGTATGAGTGGATAGTTGTCATCAAGCCCTTTACAATCCCGAACTTTTCGTCAAGAACTTTGGCGAAAGGTGCCAGACAGTTTGTTGTGCATGATGCGTTTGATATTATGTGGTCAGTAGCCGGATCGTATTCCTTCTCGTTTACGCCCATTACCATTGTAATATCTTCATCTTTTGCGGGTGCCGTTATGATAACCTTCTTGGCTCCGGCTGTTATGTGCTTTGATAGCCCTGCCTTGTCCTTGAATACTCCGGTTGAATCTATAACGATGTCAACCCCAAGCTCGCCCCACGGACAGTTTACAGGATCATTTTCCCTGAACAGCTTTATCTCCTTGCCGTCAATTATCATCGTGTTTTCTGTAGTTTCAACTTTCCCATTGAATCTGCCGTAGATCGAATCATATTTGAAAAGGTGTGCCAAAGTGTTGCTGTCAGCTCTTGCGTTGATAGCAACTATCTCTACGTCCTCATTCATCCTTCCGCCTTCCATAGCAATTCTGAAAACCACTCTTCCAATTCTTCCAAAACCATTGATTGCAACTTTAACAGACATTCAAATTCCTCCTACTGATTGTTATATAAGATAAAAAATGCTTAAATATGTATTTATGTGTCATTTAAATCATATGTGCTATATTATTTATACCAATAACGCGCACATATGTCAAACTCATTTCAATATTTCGAACAATATTTTTGCCGGTTATGCCGGTTTATCGGCAAATTGCTTTATAATGCTCAGCATTAAAACCAATTCCTCTTTTTGAAAACGATCAGCATGGTTGATATGACAGCCAGCACTATCGTCCAGAAAAGAGGATACGCCCACCTCTGGTTTAGCTCCGGCATGTAGGCAAAATTCATTCCGTAGACCCCTGCAAGGAACGTCACAGGTATGAAGATTGTCGAGAATATGGTGAGGACCTTCATAACCTCGCTCATCCGGTTGTTCACGCTGGAGAGGTAGGTGTCCAGCATACCGGTCACTATGTCCACAAAGAGCTGCGTCGTGTCTATTACCTGTATAACGTGATCGTATACGTCCCTCAAGTACATCTCCGTTGCTTTCTCAATGAACTCCGAATCCCCGCTCTGCATGAGGTTAAGGACCTCCCTGAGAGGCCATACGCTTTTCCTGAGAAGGATGAGCTCCTTTTTCAGCCCGTATATGCTCCTCAGCGTCCCCTGCTTCGGCTTGCTTATGAGCTCATCCTCGAGCTCATCCAGGTTGTCCTCTATATTCTCCAGGACCTGAAAGTAGTTGTCCACTATGCTGTCAACCAGGGCATACGCGAGGTAATCGCAGCCCCTTTTCCTCATGAGGCTCTTCGGTGCTTTTATGCGCCTGACGACCGGCTCAAACATATGCGTGTCCGATTCGCAGAAAGACATCACGAAATCATTGCCAAGCACTATGCTGACCTGCTCCCCGTGCAGAACTATCTTTTCTTTTTCAAAGGCAAGGCTCTTCACCAAAATGTAGATATATTCCTCGTATTCATCAAGTTTCGGCCTGCTGTTGGTGTTCAGTATGTCCTCCTGAACGAAGGGGTTGACGTTAAAAAGCTCTCCCAGCCTTTCTACAGCCGCCGTGTCATTTATCCCTTCAACCTTGATCCAGCGCACGCCGTCGTAAGGCTCAGTCAAGGATTCACCGATCACGCTGACAGGCTCCTCCGTGTAATCAAGCTCGTTATATTTCACCAGGCTTATCCTGACACCTTCCTTTACAGGTACGCCGACATGAACCAGCGATCCGGGCTTCATACCCGATTTTATGGAGGAGTTTTTTGTTATGCGTCTGTTTTTTTCCTTTTCCGTTCCGCTATTCATCAATGATCATCAACCTTCCCAGCCGGATTTGTGTAGGAACAGGGTACGGCTGTAAGGCATTTGCCGCAGGCTTCCGCCTCCCCCGCCTCACTGTGGAGTTTGGAATTCCCGATGCATACAGCGTGGCAAAGTCCCCTGTCAAAGCGGTCTTCTGTGAGGGCTCCGTAGACGCAGTGCTTAACGCAGGCCCTGCAGCTCCCGTTTCTCTTATACAGGCAGTACTCGGTGTCCGGCCTCACACCCGGCTTCAGCTCCAGCGCCGTGACTATGCTGCCGTACCTGCCGCAGCAGCCCTTCTCTGTTATCAGCATGTTGTTTATGCCGAAGGTTCCCAGTCCCGCTATGTACGCTACGTGCCTCTGGGACCAGTTGCTGATTAGCTTTTCCCTGTCGAAGCGCCAGTCAACGGTCCCCGCGCCGCAGCCCCCGCTTCTGAGCTTACCGACAAGGTATTCGTTGAGGTCCGCCATCATCCTGTTCGTCTCCACATATGCTGCCGCCCACTCCTTTGAGCAGTTCAGCCCCTCCCTGTTTGTGTCCGCCAGCTCCTTTGAAAAAGGAATGAAGTATGATATAACGGTCCTGGCACCCTGAAGGACATCCCCCGGCATTATGTGCTCTTCCCTCACGATCCTTTTCAGCTCGGCGAACATGGGATCGTCCGCTGATGCGAACCCAACGACGGGCTCCCTCCAGCTTGTTTTCGAATCCTCTTTGAGCGTGTAGTCCCTGACATAATCCTTAATCAGGCCGTTAACGTATCTTTCCACCAGCATCACTCCCTTCATTAATTATATTTTCTATTTTTATTCCAAAATTCCTGCATGACCTTGACACAAAATAATCATTATTATATTATTAATTAGAGTATGCGCACCTTTCGTCCGGGGATGAGAGGTTTTTTTTAATAATATTTCTAAGAGGAGTGAAAACAATGACCAATAAGGTAAGAACCAGATTTGCACCAAGCCCTACAGGCTACATGCACGTTGGAAATCTGAGAACTGCTCTTTATGCCTATTTGATAGCAAAGCATGAAGGCGGCGATTTCATTTTAAGGATAGAGGATACCGACCAGGAACGTCAGGTTGAAGGCGCTTTGGAGATCATATACAACACGCTTAAAGCAACAGGCCTGGTTCACGACGAGGGTCCGGACATCGGAGGCCCTGTAGGTCCGTATATACAGAGCGATAGGACCCACATGTATATTGAGTACGCAAAACAGCTGATAGAAAAAGGCGAAGCATACTACTGCTTCTGCACAAAGGAAAGGCTTGACCTTCTGAGATCAAACGCGGAAGCGCTCAAGAGGCCTTTCAGATATGACAAGCACTGCATGAACCTTCCAAAGGAAGAAATCGAAAGCAAGCTTGCAGCCGGAATCCCATACGTTATCAGGCAGAAAAATCCCGTGGCAGGCACAACAACGTTCAACGACGAAATCTACGGTTCAATCACCGTCGAAAACACTGAGCTGGATGACATGATACTCATAAAATCAGACGGATTCCCTACCTACAACTTCGCAAACGTTGTTGACGACCACCTCATGGGCATCACTCATGTGGTAAGGGGAAGCGAATACCTGTCATCATCGCCTAAATACAACAGGCTTTACGAAGCCTTCGGATGGGACATCCCTGTTTACGTCCACTGTCCTCCGATAATGAAGGATGCAACGCACAAGCTCAGCAAGAGACACGGAGATGCTTCCTATGAGGACCTTATCGCGCAGGGCTACCTGAAGGATGCCGTCCTTAACTTCATAGCGCTCCTCGGCTGGCACCCCGGAACCGACTGCGAGATATTCTCCCTGCAGGAGCTGATCGAAACTTTCGATTACAAGCACATAAGCAAATCCCCTGCCATATTCGATGACGTGAAACTCAGGTGGATGAACAGCGAATATATAAAGAGGATGAGCCTGGACGAGTTCCATGCGCTGGCTCTCCCATTCTACAAGCAGGCGATAACCAGAGATCTCGACCTGAAGAAGGTAAGCGAACTGCTCCACACGAGGACAGAGATGCTTAACGAGATACCTGA
>JAGFXP010000006.1 GCA_017861315.1 Bacillota bacterium
CACTCGGGAATTCCTCCGTATTATGGAGCTGGCAATAGGAATCGAACCTACAACCTGCTGATTACAAGTCAGCTGCTCTACCGTTGAGCCATGCCAGCAATGTGCTTTGCCGATATTTAGTAAATATCGACAAAAACAAGTATACAATCTAACAGTCATAATATCAAGTCCTAAATCCCTCAAATTTCAAGATAGGACTTGATATTCTCCTGTTATTAAGCTTTTTCAGCCACAATCGCCTGATAGCTTTTATTCTATCAACGTTACGTCGTCTCCTGTGAAATTGACTCCCGTTTTGTCAATATAATCCAAAACCTTGCCGGTGCCGTATGCAACGCAGTACTCTGCATCATCGGCAATGCGTACAGGAACCTTAGTTTCAGCCGATATAAGCTCGCTGAGGCCCTTGAGCATAGCTCCGCCGCCTGTCATGATTATGCCGCTGTCTGCGATGTCTGCTGCGAGCTCAGGAGGTGTCTTCTCCAGCACGCTGTGCGCCATTTCAGCTATGGCTGTCACGGTCTCGTTGAGCGCTTCTCTCATCTCGCTTGACGTTATGGCCTGGTTCTTTGGAAGTCCTGTTATGAGGTCCCTTCCCTTCACTTCCATTGTATTGTTCTCGCCATCGTCGAATGCAGAGCCGATGCTTATTTTCAGATCCTCTGCGGTTCTTTCACCGATCATGAGGTTGTGCTTCTTCCTTATATATTTGACTATAGCTTCATCGAACTTGTCTCCCGCTATCTTGATTGATGACCTTACAACAATGCCTCCAAGGGAAATAACAGCTATGTCGGTAGTTCCTCCTCCGATGTCTATAACCATGTTTCCGCTAGCTCTTGTTATGTCAAGGCCGGCACCAATAGCTGCAGCCAAAGGCTCTTCTATCAGGGATACAGTCTTGGCACCTGCATTTTTTGCAGCGTCGATTACCGCTCTTTTTTCAACTCCGGTGGATTCGCACGGGATGCACACAACAACTCTAGGCGCAGATAGTTTTTTCTTTCCGCATGCCTTGGAAATGAAGTATTTCAGCATTTTTTCGGTTACATCGTAGTCGGATATAACTCCCTCCCTCATCGGCCTGATGGCAACTATATTGCCGGGAGTCCTCCCTATCATCTGTCTGGCTTCTTCGCCTACAGCGAGAACCCTGTTATCGTTCTTATCGATCGCAACCACTGAAGGTTCCTTAAGAACTACACCCTTCCCTTTTATGTACACCAGCACAGTAGCAGTACCAAGGTCAATACCTATGTCATTTCCGACACTAAATAGATTAAAAAACTTAGAAAACATCGCCGAACATACCCCTTCTCTTAAGCAGAAATTTTTTATTCTTGCCGCTTCTTCCGCGGCCCTACATTTTATTATAAACTGAAAGGTTTTAACCTTCAATAGTTTTGACAAATCTAAACATCAAAAAGAGATGTCCTTGCGGACATCTCCCATGATTGTGTTTCTTGTTTATACTTTCATTCTGGCGAGCGCCCTTGCAAGAGCGAGCTCCGCCCTCTTTACATCTACGCCGGCCTTCTGGTCGAGCCTCTTCTCTGCCCTCTTCAATGCCTCTTCAGCTCTTTTCTTGTCAATCTCTTCAGGCCATTCACAGGCATCGCAAAGCACGGTGACTTCGTTATCCTTTACTTCCAGAATACCTGATGAAGTAAATGCTTTCAGCTTGTTCCCGTCTTTTTCGACGATTTCTGAAATAGAAGGCCTTAAAGTAGTGACTAATGGCATATGGTTTGCGAGTATACCGATTGCTCCCTCGGTGCTTCCCACAATTAATTCACTTACTTCTCCTGTGTAGAATTCTCTTTCAGGAGAAAGAATGATCAACTTATAAGTATTTGCCATATATATCTCCTTCTTTACTAAAATAGGCTGCGGTCGCTGCTAGCCAGCCATTGTCTTAGCTTTCTCAACAGCTTCTTCTATCGTACCAACAAACAGGAATGCTGCTTCCGGCAATTCATCATATTTGCCTGATAGTATCTCCTTGAAGCCTCTTACAGTGTCGGCAACCTTAACATAAGCTCCCTTCATGCCTGTAAACTGTTCTGCAACAGTAAACGGCTGTGACAGGAATCTCTGTATTCTTCTTGCCCTTACAACTGCCCTCTGGTCTTCTTCGGAAAGTTCGTCAACACCAAGGATAGCTATGATATCCTGAAGTGATCTGTATTTTTCAAGTACTTCCTTAACCTCTGAAGCTACCTGGTAGTGCTCTTCGCCTACAACCCTTGGGTCCAGTATTCTGGATGTTGACTCAAGAGGGTCAACAGCAGGATATATACCAAGCTCGGTTATAGCTCTCGAAAGAACTGTTGTAGCGTCAAGATGCGCGAATGTTGTAGCTGGAGCCGGGTCAGTCAAGTCGTCCGCAGGAACGTAAACGGCCTGAACGGAAGTTATTGATCCGGTTTTTGTTGTTGTTATTCTTTCCTGAAGCTGGCCCATTTCTGTAGCCAGTGTAGGCTGGTATCCAACGGCGCTCGGTATACGTCCGAGAAGCGCTGAAACTTCGGAACCCGCCTGAGTGAACCTGAATATGTTGTCTATGAACAGAAGCACGTCCTGGCCCTGATCCCTGAAGTACTCAGCAACAGTAAGTCCTGTAAGAGCAACTCTCATTCTCGCTCCAGGCGGCTCATTCATCTGTCCGAATACAAGAGCTGTCTTGTCGATAACTCCTGAATCCTTCATTTCATGGTAAAGGTCGTTACCTTCTCTAGTTCTTTCACCAACACCAGTGAACACAGAAAGACCGCCGTGCTCCTTAGCTATGTTGTTTATAAGCTCCTGTATAAGAACTGTCTTACCAACACCGGCTCCTCCGAAGAGACCAATCTTTCCACCTCTTTGGTATGGCGCCAGCAGGTCAATAACCTTTATGCCTGTCTCGAACATTTCCGGTTCAACGGACTGTTCTTCAAAGCTTGGTGCTGTTCTGTGAATCGGATATTTCAATTCTGAGCTGACCGGGCCAGCTTCATCTATTGGCATACCCAATACGTTTAAAAGTCTTCCTAAAACTACTTCTCCTACCGGTACGGAAATTGGTGCGCCTGTGTCAACAGCCTCCATGCCTCTTTTGAGTCCGTCGGTACCCTCCATTGATATGGCTCTTACGATATCATCGCCTATGTGCTGTTCAATTTCAGCAGTAAGGATTTTATCTCCCATATTAATTTCAACCGCATTGTAAATATTAGGAAGGTTATCTGTACTAAACTTAATATCTACTACAGGTCCTATTACCTGTACAACTTTGCCTACATTTGATGGCATCAGTTTCCCTCCTTATTATAGAGCTTCCGCTCCTCCAACAATTTCTGTAATTTCTTGCGTGATGACGCCCTGTCTCTCTCTGTTAAACCTTATTTTCAGAGCGTCCAGAAGATCATCAGCATTCTTAGTTGCTCCATCCATGGCCTGCATTCTTGAACCCTGTTCGCTGGCTTTTGCATTTATCATATGATTCAGCAGTTTCTGCTTGAAATACAGTAAAGCCACTTCGCTGATAAGATTCTCTGCTGCAGGTTCTATTTTGATGAATGTATTCACAGCGGCGCCTTCCGCTTTTTCAATCGGAAGAACTTTATCCACTGTAACCACCTGTTTTACAGCCGAAAAAAACTTTGTGTAAACCACATACACTTCGCCAACTTCTCCATCGGTGTACATATCAAGAGCTTTATTTGTGATCATAGCAGCCTCTTCAAGCGTTGGCACGTCTGAAATGTCAACGAACTCAGCTGCAGTTTCATATTTATGTCTCTTCAGATATATCTTCCCTTTTTGTCCTACGGTTATAACCAGCGAATTCTCTCTATCCTTGTTAAGGGCGTTAGCCGCTTCGTTAACTACATTAGAGTTGAATCCTCCGCACAGACCTGAGTCGGAAGCCAAAATAATATACAGTTTTTTATCGCTTTTATTTCCATGAGTAAATACATTATAGTCCTCAACGCCCACAACGGCATCTGCCATTATCTTGTTGAAGTGGTTGTAGTATTTCTCATTCAACGCCAGCTGTTCTCTGGTTTTTCTTAGCTTAGAGGTGGCAACTAGTCCCATGGCTTTTGTAATCTTCTGAGTACTCGTTATGGACCTAATTCTTCTCTTTAATACAAGTAGTCCTGCTCCTGCCATATTTCACCTCCCGCAAAGGAATATTATTCCTCTGCTAAAAATACTTTCTTGAATTCGGTTATAGCGCCGATAAGATTAGCTTTTATTTCATCTGTAAGAGCCTTCTTCTCTGCTATCGATGCTTTTATTTCTGGATGGTGAGTATCTGTGAATTCGAAGAATTTGTCTTCAAACTCCCTGATTCTGTCAACAGGAACATCCATCAGATGGTTGTCAACTCCTGCGAATAGAATCATGACCTGTTTCTCAACTGGCATTGGAGCGTACTGAGGCTGCCTCAATATCTGAAGAAGTCTCTGACCTTTGTCTAGTCTTCTCTTTGACTCTTTATCCAAGTCTGAACCGAACTGGGCAAAAGCAGCCAGCTCTCTGTACTGAGCAAGCTCAAGTCTCAGAGTACCGGAAACCTGTTTCATAGCTTTAATCTGCGCGCTACCACCAACTCGGGATACGGATATACCGGCATTAACGGCTGGTCTCTGTCCCTGGTTGAACAAGTCTGACTCAAGGAATATCTGTCCGTCTGTTATGGATATAACGTTTGTAGGGATGTACGCTGTAACGTCTCCCGCCTGAGTCTCGATTATCGGAAGCGCAGTTAATGAACCTCCACCGAGAGCATCCGAAAGTTTCGCAGCTCTTTCAAGAAGTCTTGAATGAACGTAGAATACGTCTCCAGGGAAAGCTTCTCTGCCTGGCGGTCTCCTAAGAAGCAGTGACATTGTTCTGTAAGCAACAGCGTGCTTAGACAGATCATCGTATACTATAAGAACGTCTTTTCCCTGCGCCATGAAGTGCTCACCCATTGTACATCCTGCGTAAGGAGCGATGTACTGCAAAGGTGCAGATTCAGAAGCAGATGATGCAACAACTATTGTATAGTCCATAGAACCGGCAGCTGTCAATGTGTTAACCAGATGTGCTACAGTTGACTGTTTCTGTCCTATAGCAACATAGATACATATAACGTTCTGGCCTTTCTGGTTGATAATAGTGTCCAGGGCAACAGCAGTTTTACCTGTCTGCCTGTCTCCTATTATCAATTCTCTCTGACCTTTTCCGATAGGAATCATTGAGTCTATAGCTTTTAATCCAGTCTGGAGAGGCTGTTTAACTGACTGTCTTGTTATAACACCAGGTGCAATCAATTCGATAGGTCTGTGTTCGGTTGTGTTTATTGGTCCTTTGCCGTCGATAGCCTGTCCGAGTGAGTTAACTACTCGGCCTATCAGGGCATCGCCTACAGGAACAACAACAACTTCACCAGTTCTCTTGACGATATCTCCTTCTTTTATGCCTTTGTCGGATCCCAAAATAACGGCACCAACATTATCCTGCTCGAGATTCAAAGCCATTCCCATTACATTGTTAGGGAATTCAAGCAGTTCTCCTGCCATACATTCGTTAAGACCATAAACTCTGGCAATACCATCACCTATATTGATTATAGTACCTGAATCTACTGTCTCAATCTTGCTTTCATACTTTTGAATCTCTTGTTTAATTATCGAAGTAATTTCTTCAGGTTTTATGTTCATAGGCTCACCTCTATTCTCTCTTAAGCATTATTTTTTTCATCTCTTCGATTTTGGACTTTACAGTCCCATCGATAACTTCGTTGTCAATTTTGACAAATATACCGCCGAGAATGCCTGCATCGAGCTCTTCCTTGAGTATTATTGTCTTGTTGAATTTCTTTTGTAGATTGCTTACCAATTGTGTTTTTTCTTCTTCAAGCAGCGGAACGACAGTTTTCACTTCCGCAATCGCGGTATTGTGCTTCTCAAGATAGATTATCTCCATCTGTTTGAGCATAGTGCCAATCTCAAGAATTCTTCCTTTTTCCAGAAGAACCTTGAGGAAGGAAAGCACATCCTCTTCGACTTTGCCTTTGAATAGATTTTCAAACAATTTTTTCTTGTTTTCAGTGCTAACCGACGGATGGTGGATTAGCATCTGAAAATCTGCATCTTTATCAACCAATTCAACAATGTTCTTCAATTCAGCTAAAAACTGATCAACTTTTCCTTTTTCCTCAGCAACTTTATACAGCGCCAGTGCATATCTTCTATCCAAAAATTCATACATATTAGATACCCACCTTAACGATAAAGTCCTTTATAAGCCTTCTGTGCTGATCCTCGTCGATAGTTTCTCCGAGAGCTTTAGCAGACATAAGAACAGCCAGGTCCACGATCTGAGTCTTTATCTCGTCGGCCGCTTTCTCCGTCTGTCTTTCAGCTTCTGTCTTTGCTCTCTTGATTATTGTATCAGCTTCATCTCTGGCACCTTTGACTATATCGTTGGAAAGTTGTTCAGCTTTAACTTTGTAGCCTTCTACTATGTTTTTGCCTTCATCCTTGGCTCCAGAAAGAATTTTTTCATTCTCGCTTTTCAAGGCCTCAGCTTTTTTCATATCCTCATCGGTTTTAGTAATCTTATCAATGATTTCATTTTGTCTCTTGTCTATCATATTGTTTACCGGTTTGAACAGGTAATGTTTAAGTATCAAGAACAGAATGAGAAAATTGATAAGGGTCGCAATAAGCTTAGAAACTTCTATTTCCATACACAAAGCCTCCCTTCAGGCTAAGATTTAGTCTTCTTAATTACAGAATATTAGCCTCTTCCTAACAGAAGCAGTGCAACAAGCAGTGCGTATATTGAAGTAGCTTCTGACAACGCAGCACCTATGATCATTGTACTGATTATTGTACCTCTGGCTTCAGGCTGTCTTGAAACGCCTTCAACAGCTTTTCCAGCAGCAGTACCGCAACCAATACCTCCTCCTAAACATCCTATAGCAGCAACTCCTGCTCCTAATAACGCCATACCTGAAACAAATGACTGTGCATCAATACCCATGTTTTCTTCCTCCTCTAATTTCCTTTAAATTTTTTAATTAATTTAACAAGATTTTTTAATGTTCTGCGATGATCTTTATGTTAATCATTGTCAACATAACAAATATAAACATTTGTATTCCAGCATCGAATACATCGAAAAAGAAGTGTACAGGAATCGGTATACCAAGCTGCGCAATAAAGCCTACGCCATGCAGCGCTTCGTATACTATCCCAACTACTACAACCGCCGCTGTCATGTTACCCATAAGTCGCAGACTTAGTGATACTGGCAGCACGAATCTTTCAATAAGATTGAGCGGCAGCATTGGTGCAAACGGAGTTAAATACCCCTTCAGGTAGTGGCCTATGCCTATCTTCCTGATTGCATTCCACTGAACAACCACAAAGCTTATCAGCGCAAGCCCGAGACAAATGTTGTAGTCTCTTGTAGGCGGCTCTACACCAATGAGTCCAATGACGTTCATGGACAGTATAAATATTACTAGAGTGCCTATGTATGGAATAAATGATTTGTAGCCAGGTCCCATGTTGTCGACTACCAAACCGTTGATCGCATCTACAACGAGTTCAACGATGTTTTGCCTTTTGCTAGGAATTTTCTCTAGATTTCTGCCAAGAACAATAGCAGCTACAGCAATTATTGCTGTAATTATCCACATAACCAGGAAACTATCGGTTACCCCGAAATGAAATCCAAGTATGTTAATGCTAAATATCGGTTCTAATTTCTCCAATTCATCACATCCCTTCTTTTTTTAATGTTATTCCATACAATGTTAATGATATAAAATGTGAGCTATATCCTAACATATAAGCAACTACGTTAAAGGTGTTTCCTTTGTATAACAGAATACCGATTGCGC
This sequence comes from Bacillota bacterium, assembly GCA_017861315.1. Taxonomy (GTDB): domain Bacteria; phylum Bacillota; class Clostridia; order Clostridiales; family Clostridiaceae; genus UBA699. The sequence continues at coordinate 7,889 of JAGFXP010000006.1, forward strand.
ATACCAGGATTACCCTCAGAGCGAATCCTGCAACCGTTATCATGGCCGGGTTATTCTTGTCCCCCGCGTAGGCATACTGGCTTATTAGGCTGTTAATTAAAAAAGTTGCAACCGCAACTCCGAAACCGATCAGAAGTGCAATCGAATAATTGATAAAAAATAAACAAGCGATAATAGCCAAGACCACCGCTATTATTATATCAAAAATCAAAATTTTTCTGACCATAAACTTTATTTCGTTATTCATGAACTCCTCCAAACCCTTTTTACCACGCTATATCATTATATATTTTTAGCAAGCATAAATAAAGCACTACTTTTTCCCCAAATCCCTTGTTTTTAACCAAATTAGGCGATTTGTTCAGAATTTATTCATATTCGTCCGTTTTCCTTCTATTTTGAGCGAATTGCTGTAAATTTGCATCTATATTTCCACCTCAATCCACATTTTGTAATTGGCCAAATTTTGCGAATCTTTTCCCGGGAGGCTCAACCACAGCAAATAAAGGCGTTTAATAGATTTTTTCAAAAGATTTGAAGGCGCACATTCTGCAATGTGCGCCTTCAATTGATTTTTATGTGCTGAAAAATCACAATATATTTTTTGTTATTCGAATTCACTCAACGTTATATTTTTAACATTGAAATATTTCAATATCGCATTTACTATCCTTTTCGAAGCTTTTCCGTCACCGTACGGATTTATCGCCCTGCTCATGCTTGTGTAATGCTCGCTGTCATTCAAGAGAAGCTCCGCATTGCTCATGATTGCGTCCATATCAGTGCCTACAAGCTTCACAGTCCCGGCATCCACCGCTTCAGGCCTCTCAGTCACATCCCTCAAAACCAAAACCGGTTTGCCAAGATGCGGAGCCTCCTCCTGGAGTCCTCCGGAATCGGTCATCACCATGTAGCACCTGCTCATGAGGTTGTGCGTTTCCTTTGTGTCCAGCGGCGTCAGAAGGTGAACCCTCGGACTTCCGCCAAGGATCCTGTAAACAACATCCTTGACCACCGGATTCAGATGGACAAGGTAGACAATCTCAACATCCTCGTTTTTTTCAACTATGTTTTTAAGCGCATTGCAGATGTTTTCTATGCCTTCACCCCAGTTCTCTCTTCTGTGGGCTGTGACCATTATGACTTTTTTGTTTTCATAATCAATGCAGTTGAGTTCTTCGGTCTCAAAAACATACCCTTCTTCAACAGTATAATCCATGGCATCGATGACGGTATTACCTGTCACATATATGTCCTTCTCGATGACGCCTTCCCTCAGAAGATTGTCTTTGGAACCTGCCGTCGGAGCAAAATGCATATCCGCAATGGCACCGGTAAGCTTCCTGTTCATCTCTTCAGGGAAGGGAAAATATTTGTCGAAGGTCCTCAGTCCTGCCTCAACGTGGCCTACCTGAATTTTCTGGTAGAAGGCCGCAAGCGATCCCGCAAAGGTAGTCGTTGTATCTCCGTGAACCAGTACAATATCCGGCATGATGTCCGAAAATATCTCTTCAAGCCCCTCCAGAACCCTGTTCGTGATGCCTGTGAGGGTCTGCCTGGACTGCATTATGTTCAAGTCGAAATCAGGGACGATTTCAAAAAGATTGAGGACCTGATCAAGCATCTCCCTGTGCTGTGCAGTTACGCATACCTTGCTTACAATGTGCTCGCTCTTTTCAAGCTCCTTGATAAGCGGAGCCATTTTGATCGCTTCCGGTCTTGTACCGAATATAGTTACTACTTTAATTTTTTCCATGCTCTTCCTCCGTATCCCCTTATGTCCAGGGACTCAATCTCTGCTCTTGAAAAATCCGCATTTCCAGGCTACGAGCACCAGAAGCACCATGACAAGCGCCAATATAAAATATGCCCGCTGGTTGCTTATCTGCATGGCGATTATCGCAATACTGCCGAGTATCGCGCTTATAAGATACATTATCAGCACAACCTGTCGCTGGGTTAGTCCCATATCCATCAGCCTGTGGTGAAGGTGCCCCCTGTCGGCCTGCATGATCGGTTTTCCGTTTATCTTCCTTCTGATCACTGCAAACAGCGTGTCGTAGATCGGAATACCCAAAGCAAGTATAGGCACCGCTATGGCAAATGCTGCGGCTGATTTTATTGTTCCTTCTATGGAAATTGCCGCCAGCAGAAATCCGAGGAGCTGCGCACCGGTGTCTCCCATGAATATTTTGGCCGGATTGAAATTATAGGGCAAAAACCCCAGTATTGCGCCGCTCAATATTGCCGTCAAAACAGCGGCGTCAGCCCTGTTGTTAAGTATAGCTATAATGAAAATTGTAATAGACGATATCAGCGCCACCCCTGCCGCCAGTCCGTCCAGCCCGTCGATCAGATTGAGGGCATTGGTGATCCCTATGACCCAAAGGATTGTCAGCGGCACTGTCATCCATCCGACATTCCAGTAGCCGTCGCCATTAGTGAGCGGGTTTGTGACCGAGCTTATTTCAACGCCAAAAATGATCAGAACCACAGCCGCCGAAATCTGGAATATCAGCTTGTATCTCGGCCTAAGCTCAATTGTATCGTCGATGATTCCGCCGATGACTATTATAGTGGCCCCGATCAGTATCCCCGTTTCATGCGTAGAAAGGCTGCCGTTTTTCAACAGCATGACCAGGATGAACGAAAAATATATAGCCAATCCGCCCAGAAGCGGTATCGGTTTTTTATGGATTTTTCTTTTTCCCTTAGGCAAATCTATGACATCCAGCTTGAGTGCAATCCTCTTTACCAGCGGTGTAGTAGCAGCCGAAATGGCTACAGCTATCGCCGCTAAAACATATAAAGTGCTCATAGTGTCTAGTACCCCAATTCCCCACTCAGCGAATCATCATCATCTATCCATACGCTAACTGGCATCTCTCTGTATTCGCTTCCGGAGTCCCGGATGACAACCCTTTCGATCCCAGCGTTGATGATCATCCTTTTGCACATTGCGCATGGATTTGCATTTTCAACCACTTCGTTGGTCCTTGCATCCCTTCCCACCAGGTAGAGGGTGGAGTTAAGCATATCCCTTCTCGAGGCGCTTATTATTGCATTGGCCTCGCTATGAACGGACCTGCAAAGTTCGTAGTGGGTTCCCCTCGGCACATTCATTACTTCTCTCTGGCACCTGCCTATATCGCTGCAGTTTTTCCTTCCCCTGGGAGCTCCGGTATATCCGCTGGATATTATTTCATCGTTTTTTACAATTATTGCCCCGTAATTCCTTCTGAGGCATGTGCCCCTGATGAGCACAGTATCGGCAATATCCAGATAATAATTGTTCTTATCTTTTCTTTTTTGTGATTCCATTTTGCACACCCGGCCCTTCGTGACCTTTATTTCGTTCCGTAAAGCCTGTCTCCTGCATCCCCAAGACCCGGAACGATATATCCATGCTCGTTCAGCCTCTCGTCAATGGCCGCAACAAATATATCGACGTCAGGATGTGTATCCATTACCTTCTTGATCCCCTCAGGCGCCGCTATAAGGCACATAAGCTTTATGTTCTTTGCGCCCTTTGCTTTGAGCATCGTGAGCGCATCCGCAGCGGAACCGCCTGTGGCGAGCATTGGATCTGTAACTATGACATCCCTTTCCTGTATATCCACAGGGAGTTTGCAGAAGTATTCCACAGGCTCCAGAGTTTCCTCGTCCCTGTAGAGGCCTATGTGTCCAACCTTCGCAGCAGGGATCAGCGTGAGCACTCCGTCAACCATGCCCAGACCGGCTCTCAGTATTGGGACTACTGCAATCTTTTTACCTGCCAGCGTCTTGCATTTTGTCCACTGTATAGGCGTCTCTATGTCGACCTCTTCAAGCTGAAGGTCCCTTGTAACTTCATATGCGATAAGCATTGACACTTCATGAACCAGCTCCCTGAACTCCTTCGCTCCTGTGTTCTTGTCCCTGATGTATGCCAGCTTGTGCAGCACTAGTGGATGTTTAATCTCTGTAACTTTACTCATTTGTTATTTCCCCTCCAATTTCGTTATCTTGTCTACTCTGTTCTGATGCCTGCCCCCAGCGAACTTGGCGGCAAGGAATGTATCAACTATGTCCAAAGCGAGCCCCGGCCCCGTAACCCTTGAACCAAGCGCAAGTATGTTTGCATCATTGTGCTCCCTGCAGGAATGAGCGCTGAATGTGTCTCCGCAAAGGGCGCACCTTATCCCGCCAATTTTGTTTGCCGCTATGCTGATGCCTATGCCCGTTCCGCAGATCAGTATCCCTAAATCAAAGTTACCTGCAGCCACCTCGTTTGCGACTGCCGCTGCGTAATCAGGGTAGTCTACGGAATCCGGCACGCATGTACCGAAGTCCCTGAGCTCATATTCTCCCTTTTCAAGGTGTCTGATCACCTCGCTTTTCAGCTCAAATCCGGCATGGTCACTTCCTAAAGCTATTCTCATAACAGTACCTCCATCATCTTTCTTCATCTCTCGTTTTAATTTCTCCATAATGTTCCTTGTGCATCTTTTCAGCTGGACGAACGTATCCCTATAGACCGACATATCGCCGCCGTAAGGATCCGTTATTTCGCCGTCCACTCCGGCAAATTCGCTCACAGTGAATATCTTGCCGCTGAATTCAGGAAAGCTTTCTGCAAGCATTTTCTTTATCCCGGATGTCATCGCCAAAACATATGCCGCTTCCTCCAGATGGTCCCTGGTAAGCTGTACAGCTTCCCTCCCTGCGATATTCACATCGATTTCATTCATCAAAGTCATCACTGTGTTTATGGATGCTTTGCTGTTCCTTATCGCATATACTCCGCAGGATTCCGCTGACGCTCCCTCAATGCTGCATTCATGGTTGAATATGGCCTCAGCCATACAGCTTCTGCACGTATTTCCTGTGCAGACAAAAAGTATCTTCATATATACCTCCAAAGGCTCGGCTACGCCTTGATAATATCAAAGCCGGCCGCTTTTTTTAACCTGTTCATGACCGCTATCCCTTTTCCCTTTTCTTCAAAAGCTTCAGAGAGTATCAGGCTGACATCCTTGTCGTCGAAGCTTCTTAGCGTCTCGAAAAGGTTCCTCGTTATCCTGTCCATGTCCGACCTGCTACCGAGCGACACGACGATTCCATTTTCATACCTGTCTTTAGTTTCATCAGTGGCTATTATGCCAACTCTTTTGCCCTCATTTATATAATTTTGCACCATTTCGTTGATTAATGCAATAACTTTTTCAGGCTCCCCCTGGACTATCCTGACAGGGGCCTTTGGGGCATAATGCCTGTACTTCATGCCTGGCGCCTTCGGCTTGAAATCGGCGCCGGATTTATTAAGTATGGAAGGATCTATGTAGATGTTCTCGTCCACAGTTCTGAACATTTCCAGGGTTACGCCGCCCGGCCTGAGAATGCACGGAGGATAATCGGTAACATCTATGATGCTGGATTCAACTCCCACCTCGCATTTTTCTCCCCCAATTATAATGTCGACCTTGCCGGACAGATCCTCTATACAGCTCCCTACTTCAGTGGGGCTGGGCCTTCCGGATATGTTGGCCGAAGGCGCTGCAACCGGAACTCCGGCAGCCTTTATTAGCGCTCTGGCAACCAGGTTTGAAGGCATCCTTACGCCGACCGACTCCAGACCCGCACTTGTTTCATCCGGAATGATCAATGACTTTTTAAATATTATTGTCATTGGCCCAGGCCAGAATCTATCCATAAGCTTCCTGGCGATCTCAGGCACTTCCGCTACAAGCGGCGCAAGCTCATCGAAATCCGATATATGGACTATAAGCGGATTGTCCTGTGGCCTGCCCTTTGCCTCGAAAATCTTTTTGACCGCAGCTCCGTCAAGCGCGTTTGCGCCTAGGCCGTAGACTGTTTCCGTCGGAAATGCAACGAGACCCCCATGTCTTATCACAGCGCCCGCTTCCTCAATTACGCTCTTATCGATGTTCTTTTCGTCTATATACAATATCTTTGTTTCCAACTTAAATCCCTCCCATCTAAGAATTGAGACTCTTTCTGTAAAATTTGATTTTTTCTATGGCGTTTTCCGAGTATTCCGCTTTAACGCAGCTTTTGAATACCGTATCCAGCAGCTGGTACTTTCTCAGCCCTCCGGAATTGATCACCAGATAGTAGAGTTCCTCACCCGGGCTGTCTTCAGCGTGTTTCCCGATCAGCCCCGAGACCGCCTTGTACCTGTCGAGGATCTCCTTGTCAACGGCTTTGAGCTTCTTGTTCCTGAACTTAGTCTTCGAAACGAGTATCATGCCGAACTCCTGAAAACCCTTCACTTTTTCAGAAGCCGGCTCAACATCCACATACATTATCTTGTTGCAGTTTATGCTTTCTGTCCTGCCAGGAATTCCGCGTTTCACCCTTATGTGCCCCATATTGTAGTTAAATTCAAGCCTTTCCTGCCCTGCACGCAGATATACGGCTGCAGCCACCAGCGCCTCGATCGCAGCCAGGTAGCCCAAATAAAAGGCATCCGTCTTGCCGTAGAATATAATCGCCAGAGGGAGAGCAAAAAAAACAAAGCACATTGAGAGCAAAAATCTTATATAAGATTTTCGTTGCTTTCTGATGGCTTTGTTAATATTCATATGCGATCCCTACTCCTCACTACCCATTGCTTTCATTTTTTCAGCTTGATCCGCAGTAATCAGCGCATCTATCACTTCATCAATATCGCCGTCAAGGAAAGACTCCAGCCTGTATAACGTAAGCCCTATCCTGTGCTCGGAAACCCTGCCCTGAGGATAATTATATGTCCTGATCCTCTCGCTTCTGTCCCCGGTTCCTACCTGGCTCTTTCTGTCCTCTGCAATCCCTGCGCTTCTCTCCGCCTGCATGATGTCAAACAGCCTTGACTTAAGGACCTTCATTGCTTTCTCTTTGTTCTTCAGCTGCGACTTTTCATCCTGGCATGAAACTACAAGCCCTGATGGCAGGTGAGTTATTCTGACAGCTGAGTCGGTTGTGTTTACGCACTGTCCGCCGTGTCCGGAAGCTCTGAAAACGTCGATCCTTATGTCGTTCTGATTGATAACCAGTTCAACGTCGTCTACTTCAGGAAGAACTGCAACGGTGGCAGTGGAAGTGTGAATCCTTCCGCTTGATTCAGTATCCGGAACCCTCTGAACCCTGTGAACTCCGCTTTCATATTTCAGCTTGCTGTATGCCCCCGCTCCTTTGAGCATGAAAACAACTTCTTTCATCCCACCGATGTCTGTCTCGTTTATGCTCATGATTTCTGTTTTCCAGCCTTTTCGCTCAGCATACCTTGTGTACATCCTGAACAGATTTGCAGCGAACAGCGCCGCCTCTTCTCCGCCAGCTCCGCCTCTTATTTCGATGAATACATTTCTTTCGTCATTAGGATCCTTAGGAAGCAGAAGTATCCTGAGATCCTGGTATGTCGATTCAAGCGTTTCGGTCAGCTCCTTTATCTCTTCCTGGATCATGTCCTTCATATCCCTGTCCGATTCTTCGACCAGCATCTCTTTGGCATTCTTGAGCTCTTCCTCAGCTTTTCTGTATTCTCTGTACTTGTTGACGAGAAGCTCCAGCTCGGCATGCTCCTTGCAGAGCCTCTGCCACTCTTTCTGATTTGCCATCACGCTTGGATCGCTTATCTTTATGGATAGCTCCTCATATTTGTTTTCTATAAAATCAAGTTTTCGTAACATTATTTAACCACTCCGTATATATATTTTCACAATTAATTATTATACCACAGCACTCTACGCCTGTACAACTAATTTCTAAATCCAAGGACTATCCTGTCGTTTCCTGCAAGATCCTTTGCAGCAGCTATATTGACAAATCCTTTTTCCTCAAGTATGCCGACGACTTCAGCCCTCTGGTCATAGCCGATTTCAAATGCGAGAAGCCCTCCCTCTCTGAGCAGCAGGGCGCTCTGCTCCGTGATTTTCCTGTAGAACTCGAGGCCGTCTTCTCCCCCGCACAGAGCCTCATAGGGCTCATAATCCTTCACGTCCTCCATAAGCTCCCCAATTTCGCTGGTCCTTATATAAGGGGGGTTGGAAACAATCACATCGAACTGCAGCTTCCTTTCCATAGCGTACCCCAGCAGGTCGCTGAAAACAACCTCGACCCTGTCCGAAACTCCCAGCGCTTCAGCATTATCCGCCGCTGTCTCCAGCGCCGCACCCGATATGTCGAGGCAGAGCACCTGGGTTTCTTCACATTCCTTCGCCACGGTTATTCCGATGATGCCGCTGCCAGCGCATACATCGCATATTTTCCTGTACCCTCTCTCCTTAACAAGTGCGACCACATTCTCCACCAGGATCTCCGTGTCGGGGCGCGGTATCAGCACCCCTTCCCTGACCCTGAACATGTATCCCATAAACTCGCACTCGCCCAAAATGTATTTTACGGGCATCTTCTTCTCCCTCAGCTCTACCAGCCTCACGTATTCCTCCGCTTCTTCCAGCCGGACCGGCGCGTCCCTGTGGGTCAGTACGAAAATCCTGTCCTTGTCCATGGCTTTTGAAAGAAGCATCTGTGAATCTATCTGGTAGCTGTCTATGCCTGCATTTTTTAACCTCTCGTATCCGGCGGTCAGCAGCGACCATACCGTATCTCCCTTGTTTTCCTTACTGCACATTGTATTCCCCATCTTCCGTTATTCCTTCCGCCGCCTTCAGCGCTGCAATGGCAACCTCTATCTGGTCAATATCCGGCTCCCTTGTTGTTAGTTTCTGGAGCATAAGACCCGGATACGACAGCATTTGGGACATTTTGCTGTTGCTTCTGCCCATCCACTTGATCAATTCGTATGTTATACCCGAAACTACGGGCAGCAGTATCACTCTTGACACTATTCTGGACCACAGGGTTTCCCAGCCAGTCATTGAAAATACTATTATGCTTACTATCATGACCAGAAACATGAAGTTTGTACCGCACCTTGGATGCAGCCTTCCGAAATCACCTGCATTTTCAGCCGTCAGCGGCCTGTCATTCTCATAGCAGAATATCGCCTTATGCTCTGCTCCATGGTACTGGAATACCCTGTGGATATCCTCCATCTTCCCTATCAGAAATACGTAAAGCAGGAAAATCCCGACCCTTATAAGCCCCTCGAATATGTTGAGCGCAAAAGGATCCTTTATTCCGGCATATACGAATATGCTGGCAGCGAATGTAGGGAGGATAAAAAACAGCCCCACCGCGGCGGCCAACGCAATCATAAGCGTGATTGCATTCACAACAGCATTGCTCTTTTCCTTGAACACGCTTTTGAACCATGCATCCAGCTTTGTTTCTTCTACCTCATCTTCAAAATACTCAGCCGATTTGTTCAGGGCATTTATGCCGATTACCAGGGACTCGATCAGCGCAACGAAACCCCTCACCACAGGCAGTCCAAAAATTCTGTTCCTCTTGGTATAAGGCGTGAATTTTTCAACGCTCACCTCGATGTCGCCGTCGCTTTTCCTGACCGCTGTTGCGATACTCGACGATCCCCTCATCATGACTCCTTCTATTACAGCCTGTCCACCGACAGATACTTTTCTGGCCATTGCCGCTACACCTCAAATTCCTATAATATATTTTTAGTATGAAACATCTTAATTTTACCATTTATAGCTAATATAATAAAGTAAACATTATATTAATTGACTTGGATGTTCGGGCGTGCTATAATTTAGTGGTTATAAAGCAGAATGATCTGCAGGCTTGAAAGAGGTGAAAAATATGAGAGAAGGCATACATCCGGAATACTATCACGAAGCGGTAGTAAAGTGCGCATGTGGAAATACTTTTACAACTGGTTCAATCAAACCTGAGTTGAAAGTAGAAATATGTTCAAAATGCCACCCGTTCTTCACTGGTAAACAGAAGATCGTTGACGTAGGCGGAAGAGTTGAAAAGTTCATGAAGAAATTCAACATAAGCAACGAAGAATAATATTTATTGCGCGCAGGAAAAGAGCTGTCTCATTTATTGAGGCAGCTCCATTCTTTTTTTGTTTATTCTTAAGACTTCCCGGGCTCAATCTTGCTGAGTATATCTATCAGCTCCTTGTTGCTCTTCGATTTAGAAAGAAGGCTTATGAGCTGTTCGGTTACACTTTCTATGCTGTCGGTGTACAGCAGCTTTCTTATGTTGTAGGATGCATCCTTCTCCTCCTTGCTGTCAAACAGCATCTCATCCTTCCTTGTTCCCGATTTATATATGTCGATGGCCGGGAATATCCTTCTTTCCTGAAGCCTCCTGTTGAGGTGAACCTCCATATTTCCCGTGCCCTTGAACTCTTCATAAATCATGTCGTCCATCCTGCTGCCGGTTTCTATCAGTGCAGTTGCGAGGATCGTGAGGCTTCCGCCGTTCTCGATGTTCCTGGCCGCTCCAAAGAACTTCTTTGGCATTATGAGCGCGCCTGGGTCAAGTCCTCCTGACAGTGTTCTGCCTGTCGGGGTTATAGTCAGGTTGTACGCCCTCGACAGCCTCGTTATGCTGTCCAGCAGTATCACAACGTCCTGCCCCTGTTCAACAAGCCTCTTCGCCCTCTCGAGCATCATATATGCAACCTTGGTGTGGTGGTCAGGCTCTTCGTCGAAGGTCGAGTAAATAACCTCCCCGTCAATGGACCTCTGCATGTCAGTGACTTCCTCAGGCCTCTCATCTATAAGTAGGACAATAAGCTTTATGTCCTTGCAGTTTTTGGCAATGCTCTGGGCAATCTGCTTAAGGAGGGTAGTTTTGCCGGCCTTCGGAGGCGCTACTATTATCCCCCTCTGCCCCTTTCCTATTGGGGAAATAATGTCCATCATCCTCATGGACATTTCTCCTTTTTCCGTTTCAAGGTGTATCCTTTCGTTAGGGTATACCGGAACCAGCATCTCGAAAGGCTTTCTTCCCACAGCCTTTTCCGGGTTCTCCCCGTTCACCTTTTCAACGTAAAGAAGAGCCTTGAACTTCTCCCCTTCCTTCGGTATCCTTACCTTTCCCTTTACCTCGTCGCCTGTTTTAAGGTTGAACCTCCTTATCTGCGAAGGCGATACATATATGTCGTCGGGGCTGGTGAGGTAGTTTGTGCCTCTCAGAAAACCATAGTTGTTGGTCTCTATGATTTCAAGAACGCCTCTGGCTGTACCTGATTCGTTGACTAGTTCCTTGAAACGCTCCTTCTTTTCCGCCGGCTTTTCCTCTTCGTCAGCCTTTGCGCTGATCTTCTCCTGCAGTATTGTCCCGTCCTTCTCGACTGCCGCAGGTGATGCTTTTTTTATCTCCTCGATAAGCTCACCCTTTTTATATTTTGAAATGCTTTTTACACCTACTTCCTTTGCCACTTCTCTAAGCACGGCAATGGTCATAGATTCAAAATCCTTGTTCACAATAACACCTCGCTGTTTGATTATTTGAATTATATTTAACCGTCTGGGGATTTTTGATATGATTGGAATTCTTTGAAGGGTCTTATGCATTATTAATTATAGCACATATCAAGAAATTAATACGTCTGATGCTAAAAAAGGAATAAAAGCAAGCTCTTATCCCTAAGTATATGCGCATATTTTCTTTTCGATTTTGCTGATCCTGCTGATTTTCTCCTGTATCCTGGCCTTTTCGCCCATATAGAACAGAGGCAGCCCCGTGAATTCGCATCCGCCTACGATAAGCGTCCTGAAACAGAATTCATGGAGGCTGTATCTATAGCTGTGGATGCCGCCGCATAAAGGGCACCTGACTTTCATGGTTACGCTTCTTCCGGATTTGGATTTTGAACGGGTTACGGTATAAGAAACATCCGAACCGCCTGCTTTAAAAACGGATATCCCGCTGACGTCATATCCCCCGATATTGTTTTTTAGAGCAACTGTTCTCTCTGTTTCCGTTATCATATTCTCACCCCAATCCATCTTCCTTTATATAATATTTCTATATGATTTGCGAAAATCCTTCTCGAAAATACTGAGCAAATAAAAAAACACAGGATTTTATTCCTGTGTCTTTATGTTTATTTTCAAGGTGGTATCCAGAACATCCTGTCCTACGACGCATAGCAGGTACTTTATGAAGATGTCCCCGCCTTCCTCATCCACCATCACATCAAGTTTTTTTGTCTCGATTTTCAGCTCCAGCGTTCCGTAGGGAGTGTTGTACATGGAGACGCTATTTTCTTTTCTGTCGAACTCCATTTCCGTGCTCGTGCTCCCTTGCCTGATCAGGGAAAATTTATTAGGCCTGATTTCCATGGTTGTGGTGGTGCCTTCCATTCCCGATATCTCGGTTTCAGCATATTCCGCATAAAAAACGTCATCCTTGACATAAAAGGTACCAGGAGTGACCACCTTGATCTCATCGTTGTCTCCCCGCTGCTTGCTTGTAACTGAAATAATCGCTTTCTTCTTCACAGGCATCCCGCCTCCTTCTTACCAAGTCTAAATCAGATATTTTTCTATCTCGCTGTCCTTTGCAGGCTCAGCGTTAACAACCTCAACGAGGGGCTGCATGAAACGCCCGTATTTTACGGCAACTTCTCCCTGGTCTTTACCCTTGCTGTATCTTCCCGTAACCTTTGCTGCAAATTCGATATCCTCTTTGCCCGGATTGCCTGTGATAATGACCATGGATCCGCCGTAGTCCCTGGCCAGGAATACATAATCGTCCGGCTTCAGATATTTTTTGATTTCCTTCGCTTCGTCACTGGTCCTGGTGGATATGATCTTCGCATTGTCCGAGACCCTCATATGCCTTCCGAATCTCAGGAGATTTATGCTGTCTTCGGACGGCTCAGCCTCGTGTCCTACCAGGTCCTGCAGCCTTTTCGAGAAATTGGGCTCGGTAAGCTTGCAGCCTCCCGCAGGGGAAGGGTAGTCGACTATGCCCCACTTATCGGCAAGCTCCATCTGTTCCTTCCTGCTTCTGCCCGAGATCTTCAGAAGCTTCTCCCTGTCCACCAGCCCGTCCAGCTCCATTTTCGTAGGCGGCAGGTTGAGTGCGCAAAGCGGCCTCAGAATCTTGTCTGAGTATCCGGATTCCTTCTTGACCACATCGAGAGCCGACCTGTTCTGCGACATAGGCCTCTGGTTCAGAACCTCTCCTGTTATTATGAAGTCCGCTTTGTATTCCTCAAGCAGCTTTCCGGAATAGTTCATCATCATGGCGTGGCAGTCTATGCACGGGTTCATGTTCTTGCCGTGGCCGTGCTTAGGGTTTATGACCATTGCCAGGTGCTCCTTCGAGAAATCAACCACTACAAGCGGTATATCGATCTGTTTCGCCATCCTGACGGCGTTCTCCGGACCGAAAAAATACGACTTGAAACAAAGCCCTATCACTTCTATGCCTTGGTCCTTTATGAGCTTTGCAGCAAGTATGCTGTCAAGCCCTCCTGAAATCATTGCAAGCGCTTTTGTCAATTACATCACCTCTAAATATATTTAAACATACAGATAATAGTTTATTCAAATTGTCCTTGTTATGAACGTCTCCTTGTATTTCAGCTTCATAGCATCGTAGCACCGCTGAGCCTGGAGCATATCCTCAAAGAATCCGAAGACCGAAGGGCCGCTGCCGCTCATCATGGCTCCAATTGCACCCAGCCCTACAAGCTCATCCTTGATCAACCTCAGGGTGTGTTTCCTGTTCAGAGTGACATTCTCCAGAACGTTTTTCATGTTTTTAGCTACGCATTCCAGGTCCTGTTCACTTATCGCCTTTATCAGCCTGTTTGTCGGCGGGTGTATCCTGATTTTGCCGATGTCCAGCTTCTGGTATACGGTTTTTGTTGATACGCCGAAGGGCGGCTTGACAAGGATCAGTATCTTGTCCCTGAAGGGATCCAGTCTCGTTATTTTTTCACCAATGCCCTCGCAGAGCGCTGTGCCTCCTGCGATGCAGTAAGGCACATCCGCGCCGATTTGGACTCCAAGCCCCATCAGCTCCTCGTCTGTAATTTCAGGTCTCAGAAGGTCTCTGAGCCCCTTTAAAACAGCCGCCGCATCAGTGCTGCCTCCGGCAAGCCCGGCCGCAACCGGGATGTTCTTCCGGATATCTATCCTCACGCCGCTGTCTATCCGGTATTCCTTCAAGAACAGCTCTGCCGCCTTGTAGGCGATATTCCTGGAATCATTGGGCACATATTCCTTGTCGCAGCTGAGCTCTATGCCGGAGCCCGCCAGGTCGATATTTATCAAGTCATACAAATCTATGCTCTGCATTATCATTCTGAGGAGATGGTAACCGTCCTCCCGCTTGCCTACAACATCCAGTGACAGATTTATTTTCGCATATGCCTTCAATAACATCAGTATTCCTTACCTCCAAAACAAAACAATAAACTACCTGACCTTTAGTATAATATAAGCCTCACAAAAATGAAACATTAATCCCGAGAATAAAAAAAGCGGTAATATTATTTACCGCTTCTAAGCCGAAAAAACCAGTTGTACAGTCTTTGTTAAAACATCAGAATAACTATAGGTTACTTTCCTGTGGGTGTCATTTTCCAACCTGATCACAAATATGCTTGGGTAAGTTTTTTCAATTATGCCGCTGTCTACGAATACTTTTCTTCTCCCGCCGTTTGCTTTCAGGGTTACTCTATCGCCAACATGACTTTCAATATCTTTTTTTATGCAAGCCAATACATTTGCCTTTTCCACACTATACACCCTCTTTCACAACTCTTATTATACCTCGCCAAAGCAGTCATGTCAACCAAACTAATCATTTTAACAGGATACAATCCCCTTTGTCAATATTAACTTTTTGTTAACATGGCCGGATTTCAACGCAAATTTATATAAATCAGCCTTCAGACTTCTCCATTCTCTTGCATACGGCCCCATGCGCATGATAAGGTTTACAACGCTTTTTTTTATTAATATAATATAAGTGAAATAATCTTGGAAAGGCGGGTTAAAACATGGCAAAAGACTGCTCATTCGATATAGTTTCCGAGGTCGACATGCAGGAGATGGACAATGCTGTCAACCAGACGAAGAAGGAGATATCCCAGAGGTACGATTTCAAGGGGAGCAAGGCAGATATGACTCTTGACGCTGATTCCGTGAAGCTTACAGCGGAAGACGAATACAAGATCAATGCTATGCTGGATATGCTCAGAGGAAAGATGATTAAGCGATCGGTTCCTATTAAGGCGCTGGATCCAGGCAAGATCGAGGGCGCTTCCAGCGGAAATGTAAAGATGGTCGTTAAAATTCAGAAAGGCATAAGCAAGGAGAAGGCCAAGGACGTAATTGCCTACATCAAGGATCTTAAGCTTAAGGTTCAAGCACAGATCATGGATGACCAGCTCAGGGTTACAGGCGCGAAAAGGGACGACCTGCAGCAGGTTATACAAAAACTGAAGGAAAAAGACTTCGGAATCGACCTCCAGTTCATCAATTTCAGATCATAACAGGATGATATTATTTATGAGGAAACACAGGCGTGGTCAAGGCCTGTGTTTTCGTTTTTTTCGGATTTATTAGTTAATACATTAGGTTCAAGAATTGGGGAATGCAGAAAGAAAAAGGGTACGGTTGACCTATTTGTACACGTTCTGCGGCGCGTCCTCAGCCACATCGGCAAACAGGCTCCATATGTCCATGCCGTAGTACTCCGCGGAGAAGCCGAAGCCCGAGTCGCCGAAAACAGTGTACGCCGCCGAAAAACTTCCGTATTCCTTCAGTCTGTAGGCTGCAGTTACGGCATCTGAGCTGAGATACTTTGAAAACTCCTTTGCAAGGTCGCTGTTGCGCGTGTTCTTGTTTATCATAAGGCTGTATCCTCCTAAAGACACATCCCTGTTGCCTCCAGGTTCGAACGCAGGCAGCTTCATAGCTCCCCATTTCCCCTGAAGCGAGGTCGCTTCGTCCATCAATTTAACGGCGTCTGAGGGGCTCACAATCGCAGCCAGAGCCTTGCCCTGCTTCAGGGTGGTCACTGCGGAGCTTGTTGCCTGCAGGGTTTTGTCTGCCACCATGCCATTGATCAGATCCGACACCCTCGTGTAGTTCTCAAGGTCGGAATAGTTTATTCTCAGCTGGCTGAGCAGAGTGGCCCTAAGACGTTCGAACTGGTTGGTGTTGTAGACCAGAAACTTCTTCCCGGTGGTCTCGGATACCCCGGCTCCTGTCGACCTGAAATCATCCCAGGTTTTGATCCCGCTCACATCCACGCCCGCCACCGAAAACAGGTCCCTTCTGTAGACTATTATCATAGGTTCCGCCGACATAGGTATTCCGTAGGTGCTTTTTCCGTAGGTTATTCCCGCCAGGACCCCCTTGGGGAAGGATTCATCCATTCCGTTAACATACTGGGTGAGATCCATAAAATAATCTTTTGATTCCTCCAGCAGCGGCAGTGCATCCTTTTCCGCAACGACAAAGACATCCTCATCCAGGGCTCCAGCTTTTACTTCGGCAGATATGCCGGCAGTCACGTCGCTTTCCTGGGTCACCTCTATCTCAACCCTTGGATGGAGCTCCTTGAAGGAAGACGAAGCCTGCTTCACCGCCTCGTAATTTCCGTCGTTAACCAGAATGTTTATTTTTCCAGCCAGCTTGATCTCTTCATTTTTGTTCAGACCTGCGGCGTAGTATATTATGCTGCCCGCCACGAGGCTAGCTATTGCTATGAATACTAAAATTATCAGATTTCTTTTCATCTAGGATCACCTGTTCCATCAGAATTATTCCAAACATACATACATTTTAACACATTACGGTTGAATCGACAAAAAGGGCTTCTGCATCGCAGAAACCCTTTTTTGATCATTTGATATTATTACTTTGCCTGAGCCAGTTCTTCCTTCTTCTTGCTGTCTGAAGCTGATTTGAACATCATTATTGCAGTGTATACTATAACTGCATCAACAAGCCATCTCAGAACGTTGAGCGGAAGTGATTTTACGATGTAAGCGGCTATCAAAACACCGACTGTACCGAATACTGTTATCGCCATGGAAGCTTTTCTGTCATAAGCGCCTTCCTTGATGAACTTCGCTGAAGCAACCGGCATAAGGAATGCGCATGAACCCATCATTATCGGGAATGCAACCTTAGGGCTTAAGCCAAGTGCAAATACAAGCGCCATACATGGTGCATAGAGACCTATTCCCAGTGTCATAAGAGCTCCGAGTATGAAGTTTCCTACTACTGCAGCAACCAATTTTACTCCTGTCAAGCCTATAGCTTCTCCGCCTGAAGGCATAAGTCCGAGCTGTCCTGCCAGCATTACGCAAACTACTACGAGAAGGGCAACACCCATGCCGAGCTGTATTTTTCTTTCAGGAAGCTTTGAAACGATACCAGCTCCGAAGAATGCTCCGAGAGTTGCTGCAGCAAGCATTGAAACGAGCGTTATAGGTTCAACCTCTATTACTGTAATAAATATGAGTGCTTCGACTACAACTGGAATTGTGCATGCAACATTCAATGTTCCAGGTATAGTTCTGTCTGCTGATAATTTGAAGTTCTTCAATAATGCCGTTGTAGGTGCAAAACTTCCTATTCCTAGTGTATCAAAGAAGTTTGTAACAAAACCTACAGCACCGAGGGCCAGAAAGCTTGAAGATTCCAATTTACCCTCTTTCTGTGCTTTTGCATAATCTTTAAAAAATACAACTGCAAAGTATAATGTCAGGGCTACGAGTACCGCTAATACTGCTGTAACTAAATTCATTATGATATCCTCCTTACTATAATATAAATTTTGGTTTGCTTGTTATATTCTACAATAAAACACCTTTGGTTTAAAGGCATTTTATTGCATAATTGTGAAATTTGTAACTTTTTACTTCAGAATAAAGCCATATTTGACCGGATCCTCAGGATCTATGAAGAACTGGCTGTGCCCGGTTATAAATGCGCTTCCTGATATTTCAGGTATTATCGCGTCAAATTCACCGACTTTTGTTTCGCCGATAACTCTTCCCTTGAACTTTGTCTGGAGTATGCTTTCATAGATGAAATCCTCGTTCATCTTCAGCATTCCTTTAGCGTAAAGGGTTGCAAGCTTGGCGCTCGTTCCTGTTCCGCACGGTGATCTGTCGAGCTGTCCCTGTCCGAATACAACAGCGTTCTGCATTGTTGCATCAGGGCTCTTAGCCGGTCCGTATATCTCGGCAAGGTCAACCGTCTTTATGTGAGGAAGTGTAGGGTGCTGGATTTCAACCTGCTCATTAACAGCCTTTATGATGTCCATTCCTACTTCGATCAGCTTCTGAGCGTTTGCAGCGCATATGTCAAGTCCAAGGTCTGCACTCTTAACCAGAGCGAAGAAGCTTCCTCCGAAGGATATATCCATCTTGACTTTTCCTACCTTAGGAACGTCAACCTCGACATCCCTCTTGTAGAGGAATGCAGGAACGTTTACTATTGAAACTTCCTTAGCTTTTCCGTTTTCAACCTTTACACTGGCTTTTACAAGCCCTGCAGGCGCTTCCAGCGTGAGCTCTGTAACAGGCTCTGTGACAGGAACCATCCCTGTTTCAACAGCTACTGTAGCGGCTCCAATGGAACCGTGTCCGCACATGTTGAGGTATCCGCCGCCGTCCATGAATATTATTCCGATGTCAGCCTCGTCTTTTGTAGGCTGGGTAAAGATTGAGCCGAACATATCGTTGTGTCCCCTCGGCTCCAGCATGATAGCTGTCCTTACAAAGTCCAGATTTTCTTCAAGATATGCCTTTTTCTCCGGCATGGTCTTTCCTGGGATGTTCGGTACTCCCCCTACAACGATTCTTGTAGGTTCTCCCATAGTATGTGAATCAATTGCAAATATCGTCTTAACTGATTTCATTACTTTTCCTCCCTTTTTCTCATCTTCAATTTCAAGAAAGCCAAAGCCTTCTTTGCATCGATTGCGGCTACTGTGTTTTCGCCGACCACTTCAGTCTCTATGCCTTCCCCGGATTTGTTGAAGTCTACGATTGTATCCATATATTTGTTCGTTACAACGAATTGAGCCTGCACCCCTACGAAGCTCATGCCTACCACAGGGATATTCCTTTTGCCCACTTCCTCGATGCACGTGGCAAAGTCTATATTGCTATTGCCCCAGCCGTCTATGGATACTATAACACCGTCAGCCCTCATCGCCTCAGTCCAGGCCGCAGCCCTTTCTGCGACAAATACCTTGTCGCCGTTCTCCTGGGGAGTTCCGGCTACTATTATGCCCAGAAGGTCTATGTCGTTGTCTGAGGATACCACGTCAAGCAATGGATCCCTGAAATGGTGAAGTGTTGTCTCTTTTGTCGATGGACCTATTCCCATAATTGTCCCTCCCTGTTTACTAGTTCATGGCTCTAAGCGCGCCATCCCTGTATTCATTAGGGCTCAAAACAAGCGGCATATTGCCCATATCGATTATTGATCTTCCGCCTGCGAATCCCCCCGGCTCCCTGCTGAGGAGCTGGGTGTCATACATGGCTCCCTGCCCTGCCACCTGTTTTATTATGACTACTTTCTTTTTTCCAGGCTTTATCTTGTCATAATATTCATGCTTTTCATCGCAGGCTCTGCCGTTCATCCTTTTAAGGTATTCGCGTATTTCCTGGACAACCGCATCGCACAACCTGTGTGCCGCTGTCGGCCCGGGCCTGCTGCTGCCTCCTCCGGCTGTCAAAGTAACATCTATGTGCAGTATCAGGTCTTTCTTTGAAGGCGTGCCCGCCCTGTCAAAGACAACCTGCTCGCTCAGTATGCCTTCTGACGAACCGAATTCCGCAACCTGGATGCCGTTTTCGTCAACTCCGGTCAGCATGACGGCCATTCCGGTGAGGGCGTGGGTTATCCCCTCTCCCATCCTGCCTAAAACCTTAACAGCAACTGGTGAAAAATCCATAATTGAATTTACAAACATGTCGTGGGCATGGGAATATATGACGCCGACTTTCACTTCCTTGATCAGAGGTTCATCCTGCACCAGTGCGTCCTGGATGCCCCTTCTCAGGTGTAAAACTCCGTTTTCAATGTAGGTTTTTTCATCAATAACAATATCAGCAATATGAAAAGTCTTTATGACAAGCCTTCTCATCTCTATTTCATTATTCACCTCAAACCTCCATGCGTTATTTATTTTTTAGTACAGCACCAGCCCTCCATAACCTTGCGGAAGTAAAGAGGGCTGATGCTATAAATTTTATACCTTAGCTACGTATTCGTATGGAAGAGGAACGATTGTTCCAGGAGTAGTGATTTTTATGAGCCACTCTAATGAATCCTTGCAGATAGCTGTCTGCATCTCAACATCATGAGGAGCTCCGGCGTTAGCGCCCATAGGTACTCTTGGAGCAACTGCTCTTGGAGTTCCTGCCTGCTTAACTACCGGTGGTAATGCAGCTATAACTATTGTAGGTATACCTGCTTCTTCGATTGCTCTCTGCACCAAAACTGCAGAGCGGTGGCAGGTTCCTCAGCCAGCTGTCAGAAGGACTGCGTCTACGCCTTCATCTTTCAGTATCTTTGCGATAGCAGGACCAGTTTCGTTTTTGAACTTCTCCTGGTTTCCGCCGCCGCCCATGAAGCCTACGTGGATTGGAGCAACTGCTTTTATGAAGCCTTCAGCTGCCAGTTCTCTGAGCCTGTCAAGCGGGAACATGCAGTTGACGTCTTTGTTGACATCTCCGTTGTCGTATCCGCCGTGGGATACCATAAGCTCGCTTGTTGGAGCATCTCCCGGTATCAATCTGTATGTGAAGTCTCCTGCCAGGTTGAACCTCTTGTCTGACTTCAGGTGAACACCTGCTGCTGTAGCCAGAGCAATTGTCATTTCCTTTAAAGGTTTTGTAACTGGAGTCCAAACCGGTGGCGGAGTTATAGGAACAAATATTTCTGACTGTAATCCCTTAATAACTGTTAAATCCATTATATTTTTCCTTCCTTTCTCTTTCTGATTTCGATATTGCTTACATATTTTTCATTGACTTCCTCGCTTAGAACTTCAACGAAGCTCATTCTCAGGCCGACTTCCTGTCCGACCTTAAGAGGGTAGTCGCTGATAAGCATTCTCATAGGCACTTTAAGATAGCCAAGCCTTCCCTTGAAGTCTACCGCAACGCATCCGTCGTGCAATTCGACGATAACGCCCTGCATTTCTATTATCTTGTCTCCGTATTTTAAATCCATATATATCGCCTACTTAGTTGAGTATTTTTCAAGTCTCTTCTGGCTGACCGGAACCGCTGTCTCGTTCTCAACCCTGTCAATCTTAATGCCTAAGCCCTTTTCGATTGCTTCCAGGTTGTTTTCTTTAACGTTTGCATTCCATTTTCTTTCTGCTTCAGCAACATCTTCGCCTGCCATTGCAGCCTTGAGCATAACCATTGCTCTCATTGCATCTTCAGGGCAAAGTGTGTTGCATGACAGTACTTCGTTTTCTATTCCTGCTTCTGATTTGTTGTTGTCAACCATGTACTTCATGAACTTGTTACCAACAACCAATGCACCCTGTACTGCGCAGAATGACATGCCTACGCATGGGATTCCCCTCATACCGATCTGCTCGATGTGGCTTGCGAAGTCTATGTGGTTGTTTCCGAAGCCTTCTGTAGTAACTACAGCTCCGTCAACGTCAAGAGCTTCAACTATCATTCCCATTCTCTCGGATACATAGAACTTTTCGCTGTTGATCTGAGGGCTTCCTACGAACATAACACCGCAGAGGTCAACTTCAGGATCGTTCATAGCTTCGATTACGAGCGGCTCTCTCCAGTAATGTCTTGAACATTCCTTTGAAGCAGGTCCTATGCATGTCAGTGCGTGTATTCCGCCGTCCATTACTTCAAGGGATGAAAGCATTACAGGTACGTTTCCTAAGTCAACGTTTGGCTTTCCTCCAAGAACTCCGACAGGCTCAACTGGAAGTATCAGGTTGTCGTGCATTGCACCCTGTCCCATGATTTCTTTGATTATTACTACTTTTTTCTTTCCAGGTCTTCTCTTCAGTTCGAATACTTCTGTGTCAACAACCAGTGAATCGTCAAGCTTCTTGAGAGCGTCTCTGATTTCCTGGGTTATGAAGTCTGTAGCCTTGTGAGCTGCATAAGGGCCCGGTCTCTCCATGTTGGTTCCTTCAACGATTGTTACCTGGGTCTTTATGAATATTTCACCCTTGTCAGGCGCTCCCGGTCTTCCGAACTGGATGTTCTCTTCAAGGATACCTTCCGATGAACCGAACTCTCCTATCTGGACTCCGTTTTCGTCTGTACCTGTAACCATGACTATTACGCCGTCGAGAACTCTTGTAACGCCGCTTCCGAGCTTTGAGTCTCCCTCTTTGGTAGCTATAGGCTGAACGTCCATGATTGTTTCGCTGTAGGTGTTGTATTTGTC
This sequence comes from Bacillota bacterium, assembly GCA_017861315.1. Lineage (GTDB taxonomy): Bacteria > Bacillota > Clostridia > Clostridiales > Clostridiaceae > UBA699. The sequence goes on from JAGFXP010000006.1 coordinate 30,190, forward strand.
TGGTGTTATTATCTCAACCTTTATGTCTGTTACAAGGTGGTCTACTTTAAGAGCGTCATGTGCTGCGCCTTCTCTTATAGTAAGCACTGTTCCCTCGATCTTGGTTTCAGGTCCGAATTTAACTTCAGTGATTTTGAAATGCTTTCTTGTCAAAGTTCTTAAGACTTTTTCTTCAAGCTTTGCTGCTGGAGCTGCCGGTGCACCTGTAACAGTCTGGCTGATAGCAGCGTCTTTTGCAGCTACCTTAGGTGCTGTGAATGCCCCTGCCATTGCTCCGCCTAATGGAACTTCAATGTCGATGCCGCGTCCTTCAGCGATTTTGATTCTCAGCACGCCGCCGGATAAACTAGTGTTTGCCTTAGGTGTTTCTCCCATTTCTACTTCCTCCTCATATCCTTCTAACATGTCAGGAGTAATTGCGGTTATTGCGCTTGCATCCGCCTTTAGAACCTTGCCCACAACTTCTTCCCTGCTCAGGACTTTCTCAGTCAAATCAATCAAAAGTGAGTCCTGAAGATTTCCGAAGTGCATCGGGTTCTCAAGGTCAGCTACAGCTATAACCTCTCCCGCCTTCTTATTATATTTTAATACTGCCTTTTCACTGCCCTCGGTAAGCACTTCTTCAGCTTCAACCGCTGGAGAACCGCCTGACCATGCCACCCCTTCCATCATGTCCGGAGTAAGCGGAGTAAGCGAATCGATAGTCTTAAGAAGCTTTGCTCCTATTGCCTGGCCTATTTTCAAACAGTCATCTGGAATATTTAACAAACCTGAATCTACCATGTCCGGGAATATCGCAGGATCTTCCAGATTGTCCGCTGATATTATTGTCCCTTCTTCTGTCCTGCAGCACACCACAGCCAATTCATTCTTTAGCTCCAATGCGTGCTCTGCACTCATCGACATATTAAAATTCCTCCCTTCCTGAATTATTATGACCTGCTGTTCTTAAAGCGGAAATTCTATGTCAATTCCCTTGCCTTCTTCAATCTTTATTCTCAGTATTCCGCCTTCGCAGACTACAACAGCATCCATTTCAGGTTCTGCTTCAACTTCGGATTCGACCTCTGCAACCTCTGCCGCAGCTGGCTCCTCTTCCTTCACTTCTGCTTCAGCCTTTGCTGCTCCTTCGAGCAGATCCGGAGTGAGCGGTGTTAGCGAGTCTATAGTCTTGAGAAGCTTAGCTCCCAAAACCTCGCCTATCTTAAGGCAGTCTGCAGGTATTGCCATAAGCCCTGCGTCAACCATGTCCGGGAATATTGCCGGATCTTCAAGGTTGTCTGCTGAAATTATTGTTCCTTCTTCTGTTCTGCAGCATACTACAGCTAATTCGTTTTTTAGCTCTGCTGCATGTTCTGCGCTCATTGACATAAATTTGTACCTCCTGGTTTTTATTCTATAGGCATTTTCCTTGTAAGCTCGTGGTCAACTGTCCTGAACACGTGATCTGTGTGGTGGTATACCGGCAATCCCATCTTCGGAGCGCAACTCATGACTGTATTCGAACAGTCAGTGCAGTTAGCTATAAGAATCCTCTTTGCCCCTTCTTTCCTTAGCTGCAGTACAGCAGCTGTCTGGCCCGGTCACTCTCCCGGGGTCTTGCATTTTAAGGCCCCTTTTATTTCAACTATGTTCTTGCAGTTAACAGGGGAGCTCTATTGTGACAATGGCTCCTCCTGTCGTTTTGGCAACAGCTGCGGTCTCGATATCTTCCGCCTTGCCGGTGTATGGTCCGCCTACTATCAGCTCGCCGTATTCTCCGTCGATTCCGCCCGCTCTCTCGATCAGGCTTTTTATTGGTGTTCCAACCGGAACGTCAAGGAAGACGTTAGGTTTTTTCCCTGTCTTAAGTTTTCCTACAACCGTTATATCCTTGTCTATAACCGGCTTTCTCTCGTCCACAGCCCTCGCTATGTTTACGAGTGTTTCAGCGTTAAGCACGACGCACTTTGCTTCCAGCGGCAGCTGGGTCGGTTCCAGCCACATTCCGAATATCTCGTGGATCAAAGCCCTTTCCTCGCCCATCGGGTATATATCCCTGAGGGCCTTGACTTCTATGCTTTTGTCTCCTGCGAGGCATTTGTTTACAGCTTCGATTGCCTCCGGGTGCTTTGCCTTTATGCCGATGTAAGCCTTTGGAGCTCCTGTGGCTTTCATGGCATACCTTACTCCCTGAAGCATGAGCTCAGGATGCTTTTCCGCCATTTCTATATTATGGTGAAGTACCGGCTCGCATTCAACGCAGTTCGCTATGATGTATCCATCAGGAATCTGTGCTTTCAACTTAACGTGTGTAGGGAAGCCCGCTCCGCCTGCACCAACTACTCCAGCCTCGTAAACCGCATCTATTATATTGTCACATTCCTTGATTTTCACGTAATCAGCCGTCTGGTTATCGTCTGCTTCAATGACAATTTCGGTTTCAGTTATCGCAGAGACTTTTCCTGATACGCTTGTATGTATCCTTGCGCCTAATCCATTGGGCTCAGCGATACATTCTCCTCTTTTCACTTCCTGTCCTTCTTTAACGATAGCAACGTCAGGCGCTCCGACATGCATCTTCAATGGAAACTTAAAAAAAACAGCCATAATTAACCTCCTTTTCAACTCTCTGTGCACACCACTATATATTAAGCAATTACCATGCCAAAAGTTTAACTATATGCTTTTTTGATAAGAAAGCCGGATTCTATCAGCTTTCACGATAGCTTCCCGCCCCCCAATGTAAACGTTAACCTTTCAAAATATGTCGTATTTTCTGACACTTGATGTCATTTTTTTGACACCCCAACCCTGTGAAGGCCGAAATCAGACAATATTTTAACGAAAAACCGGCGGGGCAGTGTCTGTTTTCTGACACCGCCCCGCCGTTGCTTACTCTATTCCGTATTTTTCAAGCTTATAGTACAATGTGCTCCTCTTGATCTTCAGCATCTTTGCCGCCTTCTGCTTGTTGCCGTCTACAAGCTGCATCACTTCCCTGATTGTTTTTCTCTCCAGGTTCTCGACTATGCCTTCCAAATCGTAGCTGTCTACCTCCCTGTCTTCGCCTGCAGCTACGCTGTCTGCAATATATTCCGGTATGGATTCAGCCGTTATCCTGCCGTCGCTTGATAAAACCACCATACGCTGTATCACGTTTCTGAGCTCCCTTATGTTGCCGTCCCACCTGTAGCCGGCCAGAATTTTGTACACCCTTTCGTCAACGCTCTTGACCTTTATCCCCTCCTCGGAGGACATCTGGTCGAGAAACAGCTTTGCAAGGTCGCGGACATCCTCTTTCCTCTCGCTGAGCGACGGGAGTTTCATCTGCACCACCGCCAGCCTGTAATACAAATCCTCCCTGAACTTTTCTTCCTCAATAAGCTTCATGAGGTCCTTATGCGTTGCCGCTATGATCCTGGCGTTGGTGCTGATCGGCTTCTCGCTGCCAAGCCTGTATATTATCCCGTCCTGAAGCACCCTGAGCAGCTTAACCTGCATGTCCATCGGCATATCTCCGATTTCGTCGAGGAACAGGGTCCCGTTGTTTGCCAATTCGAACTTGCCCGCCCTTCCCTTTTTGATCGCTCCCGTGAACGCGCCTTCAACATACCCGAAAAGCTCGCTCTCAAAAAGGCTTTCGGGGATGGCGCTGCAGTTTATGGCGACAAAATTGCCGCTTCGCCCGCTGGCTTCGTGGATGGATCTCGCAAAAACCTCTTTGCCTGTTCCGCTTTTTCCCGTTATCAGGACGCTGGTCGATGTGGGCGCCACCTTCTGCGCCATGGTTATGGCGTCTATGATTTTCTTGTTTTTGCCTATTATGTTTGAGAACGTGTATTTCGAAGCTATCTCCTTCTGGTATTCCTTCTGGAGGAATTCCACCTTTGATTTTTCGGTCTCCAGCTCCTTTGAAAGCTTCATGACCTCCGTAACGTCCCTGTCAGTGGAAACAGCCGCGATTATTTTTCCCTGGGTGTTGAAGATAGGCACAGCGCTGAGTATAACAAACTTGCCTTCGTTAGGTTCATGAAGGACGCTGTCCACCCTCTTGCCGTTCTTCAAAACCTGAAGGGCCATGGCGTTCTTGAAGAAATCCCCAAGGTAATGGTGGAGGATTTTTTCCGACTTGACCCCGTATAACTTTTCCGAGCTGCTGTTCCAGTACTGGACTATCCCTTCAGCATTGATGATACAGATCCCTTCGTGCAGGTTGTCCATTATGTTGCTCTGCAAAATAAACAGCTCTTCCAGCTTAGGATAGTAGCTGTCCCTGATGTTCTCCCCCGTCACAATGCCGATCACGTTGCCGTCCTGCACCACGGGAAGCCTGCCTATTTTCTTATTCACCATGATGTCCCTGGCGCTCCTTGCCGAGCTGTCAGCCTCAATATATATTATGTCCTTTATCGCATAATTTAATACAGGATCGTCGTATGAAATATTTTTGTTCTTTATATTGGCGAGGTCCTTCCTGGTGAATATTCCCAAAAGCTTGTTTGTCTTGTCTACGATGAATACCTCGTCCCTGTACTCCCTGGCCATCCTGTCTGAAGCCACCCTGATGGTTTCACCGGATTCAACTTTTATGAAGTCAGTAGTCATGATGTCTTTTGTCTTAAAAATAAGTTCATCTATCGTCAATTCGCGCAATCCTTCCTCTAAAAAATTTTCTTCGTACAGATATATTTCAAGATAGTACAATGAATACAGTTTGAAACTTGCTGTTTGCTCCAAACAAAATAGCATCCAATACAATTATAAATGTATTGGATGCTATTTGAAAGGCATTTACGAATTTACTTTCCTCAAGCGTCCTGAAAGCTTGTATGCTGCAAACGCAACTATGGCCCCTGCCACTATTATATCCGCCACATGGAACCAAGGCCTCGTGAGCACCCAGTTCTGTCCAAGGGCGTACCCTGCATAGCCGAGGAGCACGCTCCAGATAAGCGATCCCGCAAAGGTGTAGATGACAAACTTGTTTACGTCCATCTTTGCGATGCCGGCCGGCAGCGATATGAACGTCCTTATGATGGGCAGCAGCCTTGAGTAGAACACGATCTTTTCGCCGTACTTGTCAAAATAGTAGTCGGTTTTTTCAAGATGAGCCCTGTTAAGCCTTATCCTGTCTGCATATTTTTCAACCAGCGGCCTTCCCCCAAGTTTACCCAGATAATATGCGGCAAGGGAACCAAGAGTTCCTCCTACCGTTCCCAGCATTATGGTCCAGAAAATATCAAGCCTTCCGGTGTAACTTAAAAAGCCGCCGAAGGGGAGGATAGCTTCGCTCGGTATCGGTATGCATGCGCTCTCCAGCGCCATCCCGAAAAACACCCCTGCATATCCTACCTTGTCCAAAACTGCAATAACCAGATTAATCAAATGTTCAATCATATTGTGTTGTACCTTCCTATTTACAAGAATTTCTCTCTATTATTTGGTGTGCGAGGACATAGCTTTTTTCCTCGGGTTCGCTGGTGCTGATTTTCTTTATAAGCATCCTCATGCCTACGGATCCCATGTCATACATAGGCTGTGCAACAGTGGTGAGTTTAGGGTTGAAGATGGAAGAGAAATAGATATTGTCAAAGCCCATCACATCAACCTGCTCCGGAACTTTGACGCCTCTTTCCCTGAGCGCGTTGATAACACCCATAGCTATCTCATCGCCTGTGCAGAAAACGGCATCTACTTCTGCAGCCTCAAGGATCCTGTTGATCGCATCAAATCCGTCCTTCGCCTTGCTTCCCGTAAAAGCCACCCTGTCTTCTGACAGCTTTATCTTTTTTTCCTTCAGCGCTCTTTCGTAACCCTTGTACCTGGATGCGCCGAGGTTTTTCCCGTCCTTATCCGAGCCTATATATGCGATTTTTTTGTTCCCCTTTTTAAGAAGGTAGGCTACTCCGTCGTAGGCTGCCGCCTCGTTATCTATGGATACGCTTTCGATTTTTCCTGACGGGTCGGTGTTTTCGATAAGCACAGCCGGAAGATTCAGTTCCTCCAGAAGCTTGAATACGTCCTCGTCAAGGGAACTGCTCATGTAGATTATCCCATCGACCATTTTTTCCTTCATTATCCTCAGGTACTCAATCTCTTTTTCCTTATCCAGGTCCGTGTTGCAGAGCATGACGTTGTAGTCATAAATGTTGGCGACATCCTCTGCACCTCTCACTATTTCAGGGTAGAACTGGTTCGATATGTCCGGGACTATTATGCCTACCGTCCTTGTCCTCTGTGTCTTGAGGCTTCTCGCTACTATGTTTGGCCTGTATCCCAGCTTCTCTATTGCATCCTTAACCCTCTGCTTTGTATCGTCATTGACAACATCGATATTGTTCAAAACTCTGGATACAGTTGCAATGGACACCTTGGCTTCCTTAGCCACATCTTTAATTGACGCTGCCATTTTCATATACCTCCGTATTTTTAATAAAATGCATGCAATCAGCGATGATTGCATGCATTCATTTATTTTATACTGCTACTTCAACAAACACGTTCAGCTTTTCGCCGTTGATGTTGCTTTCAGTGTAGTCAGCCTCTTTGTTGTAGAACACTTCCACAGCAAGGGTTTCCTTTTTGATCAGATCTTCGAACTTTTCGACCAGTTTCTCAAGCATCTCGTTCCCGGAAACATAGAGGTTTATCTTGTCAGCAACCTCAAAGCCGCTGTCCTTCCTCATGTTCTGGACCTTGCTGAGTATCTCTCTGATAAAGCCTTCTTCCCTCAGTTCATCTGTGATGTGGGTATCAAGGACAACTCCTACAGGACCTTCCCCCGCAAATGCAAATCCTTCGAGGCCCTGCATTGTAACGAGCAGGTTTTCAGCTGACAGAGGGATATCCTCTTCGTCGATAGTTATATAAACCAGCTCTCCCGCCATTATTCTCTGGGCCAGGTCCATCTGGTCCATGGCGTTTATCTCTTTCCTTATTGCAGGTATGAGTTTCCCGTACTCTTTTCCGAGCACAGGGAGGTTTGGTTTGATGTCGAAGCTAACATATTTTGAAAGGTCGGATCCGAACTCGATATCCTTTATGTTAAGCTCTTCTTTTATTATGTCCCCGTAGTATTCCGGCAGGGATTTCGTGCTTACGAGCATTTCTGCAAGCGGCTGTCTGTTCTTTATGTTTGCAGCGTTTCTTGTGCTTCTGCCCAGCTTGACTATCTTGTATGCCAGTTCCATATCCTCTTCAAGCTCGCTGTCTACAAGGTCAGCGTTGTAAGCCGGCCAGCCGCAGAGGTGGATGCTTTCCTTGGCTTCAGGATCAAGTGCCACGACCAGGTTCTGGTATATGTCCTCAACCATGAACGGCACGAACGGCGCTGAAACAAGGCAGACAGTGTTGATCACATTGTAAAGCGTCACGTATGCGCCTATCTTGTCGTCTGTTAGCTCTTCGCTCCAGAATCTGGCTCTGTTTCTTCTTACATACCAGTTTGAAAGCTCGTCCACAAATTCTCCGATATTCTTTGCCGCTTCTGTTATCTTGTAAGCATCCATGTATTCAGCTGTCTGTTTTACAAGGGTGTTCAGCTTAGCTGTGATCCATTTGTCCATTACATGCTCGCTCTTGAAATCCTTGTAGTCAAGCGGATTGAAGTTGTCAAGGTCGGCATACAGAACGTAGAAGGAATATACATTCCAGAGTGTTCCGAGGAATTTTCTCTGGCTGTCCACTACCGCTTCTTCATAGAATCTTGAAGGTAGCCATGGTGCGCTTGCAGTGAAGAAGTACCATCTAGTAGCATCCGCTCCTATGTTTTCAAGCACGTCTGACGGACTGAGCGCATTTCCTTTTGATTTGGACATCTTGAGCCCGTGTTTGTCAAGGACGTGTCCGAGTACTACGCAGTTTTCGAAGGAGCTCTTTCCGAACAGGCATGTTGAAACTGCCATAAGGGAGTAGAACCATCCTCTTGTCTGGTCCACAGCCTCTGAAATAAACTGTGCAGGGAAGTTGCCCTCAAACAGCTCCTTGTTTTCGAACGGATAGTGGTGCTGAGCAAAAGGCATTGCACCCGAATCGTACCAGCAGTCTATAACCTCGGATACTCTTGTCATCTCTCCGCCGCATTTGCTGCATTTCAATTTAACTTCATCTATATATGGCTTGTGGAGCTCAATTCCTTCAGGAACGTCTATTCCTTTTTCATTGAGTTCTTCTATGCTTCCTATGCACTCCCTGTGGCCGCAGCCGCATTCCCAAACCGGAAGAGGCGTTCCCCAGTATCTTTCACGGCTTAAGCCCCAGTCGATAGCCCCTTCTACGAACTTGCCGAACCTTCCTGTCCTTACGTTGTCCGGATACCAGTTTGTAGCATTGGTGTTTTTAACCAGTTCATCCCTAAGCGACGACATCCTTATGAACCAGGTGTCTCTTGGATAGTAAAGCAGAGGCGTATCGCATCTCCAGCAGAAAGGATAGGAATGCTCGAACTTCTCTTCCTTATAAAGGAAATTGTTGTCTGCCAGGTACTTGAGTATGTCCTTGTCTGCGTCTTTTACAAATTTGCCTGCAAGGAAACCTGATTCTTGAGTGAATTTTCCTTCTGTGTCAACCAGGTTGATTAAAGGAAGATCGTATTTCTTTCCCGTGATATTGTCGTCTTCACCGAAGGCAGGCGCAGTGTGGACTATACCTGTACCGTCAGTTGTTGTAACGTAATCAGCATGCACAACATAAAAGGCTTTTTTGTCTACCTTTGCAAAAGGGAACATCTGCTCGTACTCAACACCGACAAGTTCCTCTCCTTTGAATTCCTTAACTATTTCATATTCTCCAGCCAGTTTTCCCAGGAGCTCTTTTGCGAGAACTATGTGTTCGCCGTTGTTCAAAACTTCAACATAATCGTAAGTCTTGTTGACTGCCAGAGCCGCATTGCTCGGGAGTGTCCACGGTGTTGTTGTCCAGGCGAGAAGATATTTATCTTCATTTTTAACTTTGAATTTCACATAAACGGAAATATCCTTTACATCCTTATATCCCTGTGATACTTCGTGTGATGAAAGGGCAGTTCCGCACCTTGGACAGTAAGGCACAACCTTGTGGCCTTTGTACATAAGGTCCTTGTCCCATATCTGCTTCAGCGACCACCATACTGATTCGATGTAAGTATTGTGGTAGGTTACGTAAGGGTTTTCCATGTCGACCCAGAATCCGACCCTGTCAGACATCTCTTCCCACTGGGAAACGTACTTGAACACGCTTTCTTTGCATTTCTTTGTGAATTCTTCAACGCCGTACTCCTCTATCTGAGGCTTTCCCGATATTCCCAGCTGTTTTTCAACTTCAAGCTCAACCGGAAGCCCGTGAGTGTCCCAGCCTGCTTTTCTGAGCACTCTGTAGCCCTGCATGACTTTATATCTGGGAATCAGATCCTTTATAGCTCTTGTAAGAACGTGTCCTATGTGAGGCTGACCGTTTGCTGTAGGCGGTCCGTCGTAGAATGTGAAATACTCAGCTTCCTTATTTAAATCAAAGCTTTTTTTGATTATGTCGTTTTCCTTCCAAAACTGAAGAACATCTTTTTCCATCTGAACAAAGGATCTTGAGTTGTCGATTTTCTTATACATATGATTTTCGCCCTCCTAAAAATTAATAAAAAAAACTTCATCCAAAATAGGACGAAGTAAAATTCGCTATACCACCTACGGTAAATATCTTCAGGCACATAAATGCCCTATCCTTTAACGCAGAATTACGAAGAAACTTACTAACTGCCTTAAGCATTTTCGGCTTCCCAGCTCCCAGGTGATATTCTTTAAACCTTTCCTGCGGACTTCCACCTATGTCCACTCTCTGAAAGTGACCGGTTTAAATACTCTTCCTGTTCAACGCATTCGTGTTATGTAAACAATTGCTGATTTTCATAATTATATTATATATTTCAAAGGCTGTCAATTACTTTGATTTTTTTAAACTTCTTGTAAGCCAGATTACAGAGCGGGAGCAGGTACAGATACACAAGGAAAGGAATGCACCTGTAATCCGCCCTCAGGTTCATCATGGGCACAAGCAGTGCGACATTCCAGGGAATAAGCGGCGAGATAACGATCGCCGTGTTTTCGAGATCAACCGCTGCCTGCTCCTTTGGCATGCCCTGCTTAGCATAGCTGTTCTTGTTCAGCATGTGGGTCATTATGACCGCCAGGGACTGGCTGCATCCAAAAGCCGAGGTCACGATGCTCGACAGCACCACATTCCTGAACACCTCATACCTGTTCCTGGCCTTATCCAGGAGCTCAAGGACCTTGTCCAGCATCCCGGTACCCTCGAATATCCCCGAAAACGCCGAGGAAATGAATACTACAAGGGCGGTCTTGAGCATGGATTCTATCCCGCCTCCCTTGATTATGGACGTAAGCGGACCGGCCTCAGGAGTCGTGTATCCGAACACCATGTATTTCATGCACTCCGCAACACTGTATCCCTGAACCGCCACGCTTATAACAACCGCCGTTATGACGCTGATGAGCATGGATATCTTGACGTCTATCTTGAAAACGGAGAACAGAAGCATTACCAAAGCGGGAACGAGCACAACCGCATTAACAGCGAAAACTTTCAATATTTCCGCGTTCAGGTAATTTCCCGGATTATTCAACTGGAATTTCAGCGAGATCAGGAAGTAAATGATTATGGACAAAGCAAAAGGGACCACGGATGTTTTTAGCATGTTTTTCATATTTTCATATATGTTAGTCCCGGTTATGACTCCGACCAGATTTGCACTCGAGGACATTGGCGACATCCTGTCGCCGAAGTACGCCCCTGCGATTATTGCGCCTGCGGCTGCAGCAGGATCCACGCCGCCTCCGCGCGCAACAACCATGAGGGCTATCCCCACGGTCCCGACAGTTCCGAAGGATGTGCCTATCAGGAACGAGACAAAGCAGCATATAAGGAATGCAGAAAGGATGAATATTTCCGGCTTAAGGAACTCGATGCCGTAAAAAACAATGGCCGCCACTGTCCCGGAGGACATCCATGTCGCTGTGATGGCTCCTATCAGTATGAATACTTTGAGTATGGTAGCCGACTTCTTTGCCCCCTCGTAGGACAGCGCCGCCACCTCCGCGAACCTGTTTCCCCTGCGGAGGGCAACTGCAAAAAATATTGCGAAGCTCGCCAGCAAAGGATACGCAACAAAGATCCCGTTCAGGACGCAAAGTATCAACAGTATGAAGGATATTACAAAAGATATTACAATTTCCAAACTTATCACCTTCTCAATACAATGATAGCAGATATTTTTTTCTATTTATAGGTTATAATAAAAGAAAAACAAAACAGAAGAGGTGTTGATTATGGATATAACTTGGCTTGGGCATTCTTCATTTCTTATCGAGGATTCCAGTGGCAGGAAGATACTGACGGATCCCTTCGACGAGACGGTCGGATATGACGTCTACAGAGGAGAGCCGGATCTGGTCACCATAAGCCACCATCACTTTGATCACGGCTACGTGAAGCTTTTGCCACAAAAGACCCGGAAGCTTGATTCGCCCGGGGTTTTCGATTTTGACGGGATCAGGGTAACCGGAATCCCTTCCTTCCATGACAAAACAAAGGGTTCAAAAAGGGGCAAAAATACAATTTTCATAATAGAGGCTGACGGCTACAGGCTATGCCATCTCGGCGACCTCGGATATGTGCTCTCGGCCCCCGAAATAGAATCGCTGGGAGAAATCGATGTTCTGATGATCCCTGTAGGAGGAGTTTTCACAATCGACGGAGCAGAAGCCGCGTCCCTTTCAAAAGCCATAGGGAGCCACATAATACTCCCCATGCATTACAAAACACCTGCGATAGATTTTGAGATAGCCGGCTTGGAACCCTTCCTGAGCATTATGGGCGGTGCCGAAGAAACCGACAGCAGCAAGCTCACCCTCAAAGGAGAGCTGAAAGGCCTGAACCAGGTAAAAGTTCTCAAATACGAATAAAAAAAGAGCCTGACTCCAGGATTAACACCCCGGATTCAGGCTTGAATTTTGATTTATGACAGCTTTATTATCCTCTGGTTTCTGGAACCCGCGTATTTCGGAGCCCCTTCCTTCTGTGCAGAATCAAATCTTCCGTCCACCAGCACGTCTATCTTGTTCAGAAGATTTATCTTGCTCTCATCATTGCTTCTCACTATTTCCTCGTAGGTATATCCTGAGTAGCACCATATGTTGAGTCCCATAGCCTTTATGCTGTCTGCAAGCTCGCTTAGGGTCTCGGCATGCTCGAAAGGATCTCCTCCCGAAAATGTCACGCCTTTTATGAGCGGAACGTTGCTTTCTATCCTGCCCAATATCTCTTTCAGGCTCACAGTATCCCCGTAGCTAAAATCCTGCATGGCTGCATTGTGGCAGCCAGGACATTTATGCCTGCATCCGGATACGAAGAGCACAGACCTCAGACCTTCTCCGTTGACCAGCGAGTTGTCCAGAAATCCGGCTACCTGAAGGCGCTTGTTCAAACACTCCATAAGCCCACCGCCCTTTACATGTAATAGTAGTTGTGATTATGGCTGGAATCGTGGGACACCCTGTCGCTTCTTTCTGCAGTCTTGCCCGAACCGAATCTTTCATCGAGGCTAAGATATCCCGTAACCCTGGAGATACCCTGTATGTTTTCGCTGCCGCAGCTGTGGCAGTTGTCTTCCGCTCTCAGGAAAGTCCCGCATTCCCTGCAGTATCTTATGTGGAAGTTTATGCCCAGGTAGCTTATGTTTGTGCTCTCATATGCATACTTGAGAATGTCCTCTATCACATCGCCTGTAGGATAGTCATCAAGCTCCAGATAGCTTATGTGTCCAGCGTTGCAGAGCTTATGGTATGGAGCTTCGGCATTGATCTTGTCCTTTATTGAAATCTTGTATTCAACAGGAACATGGTAGCTGTTTGTGTAGTATTCCTTGTCTGTAACTCCTTTTATCCTTCCGAACACCTTCCTGTCCTGCAAAACGAACCTTCCGCTGAGCCCTTCTGCCGGTGTGGCATATGTGCTCCAGTTCAGGTGCGTCTCCTTTGTAAGGCCGTCAGTGTAATTCCTGATATGCTGAACTATCTTAATTCCAAGCTCTCTTGCTTCTTCGCTTTCGCCGTGGTGTGCTCCTGTAAGCGCTATAAGCGTTTCTGCAAGCCCTATGAAGCCTATTGACCACGTTCCCTGCTTTAGGATAGGTTCGATGGAATCATCCGGCGCAAGGTTTTCTGAACCTTTCATGAGCCCCTGTCCCGCTACGAAAGGAAGATCCTTTACCTTGAGTTTCTTGAGAACCCCGTATCTGTTCAGAAGCGCATCCTTTGCCAGCTGAAGCCTTGAATCAAGGATGCTGAAGAATTTGTCAAGGTCGCCCTTCGCAACGATTCCTATCCTTGGAAGGTTAATGGTTGCAGGAGCAATGTTGCCTCTTCCCTTGGTTCCCGGTTCGCCGTTTACGTTTCCGCACACGTAGGTTCTGCATCCCATTGTTGCAGGAAGAACGCCTTTGTCATAGTATTCCTTGTTGAAGTCTGCATCTATGTTCATGAATGTAGGATTCATCCTCTTGCTTGCAACATCGCATGCAAGCTTGAACAGGTAGTTGTAAGGGTCCCCGGCATTCCTGTTCACCCCTTCTTTAACCCTGAAGATGATGTTAGGGAATATCGGCTGTTCTCCTTTTCCAAGACCCTTCCTGTACTCAAGAAGGAACTGCTCGCATATCAGCGCCGCATCCTTGCTGTTAGGTATCCCGATATTGATTGAGCTGAAAGGCACCTGGCTTCCTGCCCTTGAGTGCATTGTGTTCAGGTTATACACTATTCCCTGCATAGCCTGCTTGATGCACTTCAGAAGTTTTGTCTCTACAATTTCATCTGCCCTGTCGCCTTCTATACCCAGCTCGGCAAGTTCTTTTCTTATTTCGATCCTTGTGGTTTCAACAAAATAAGCCATGTCGTTGTCGAAGTCCGGGTGCGACTGCCCGCCGAACATATCATTCTGGGTTGACTGGAGAAGTATGCAGGAAAGCTCGCAGGCTGACTCTATTCTCTTTGGCGGTCTTATGTACCCGTATCCGGTATTGAACCCATTCTGTAGAACCTCTTTAGTCGGTATATGTAAACAGTTTGTAGTCAGGTTGTAGCTGTCAAGGTCGTGGTAGTATACATCGCCGTTTTCGTGGGCTTTTGAAAGATATTTTGGCATTACGCTCAGGTTGTACCATTTGTTAGATTCGCTCGCTATCCTGAGAAGCTTGGAGCTGAAGTTGTTTCCAACGTTGGCATTGTCCCTGTCCGTCTCAACTCCGATTTTTTCTATGGCCGTCATAAGATCCGACTTGATTTCCCTTAGCTTGGTTCTTTCTTTTCTATAGTTGGAGTATGTTGCTCCCAGTTCCTTATAGCCTTCGGAGAACAGTGTGCCTTCGACTGTATTCTGTATATCTTCAACGTATATCTCATTTCTTTCCATGGACTCCAGGTCCTTTATCGCCTTCTGCGTTAAGTTTATGTACTCGCTTTCCTTAAGTTCATTCCCAAGTTCTACGCATGCACACTTAATCGCATTTGTAATTTTAACCGAATTAAAAGCGACTTTTCTTCCGTCCCTCTTCACAACATGTAGCATATGCTAATCCCCCCGACCACAATATATTGTATTTCACTCCTGTTATTATACTATGGCTTCCGCCATTAAGCAATCACTATAATGTATTTAAATTTATGTTTAAACAGTAATAACCTAGCGCTATCTGCCTTTTTTTATCTTTTTTGCCATCCCAACAAAAAAATAAGGGAGCGGGCGCTCCCCTATCTTTTAATCGAATTGAGAAATACCTATAACGGATACCGGGCATGCTTCCTCTGCTTCTTTTGCGCTGTTCAGAGCATCATCCGGGATATCCTCATTGATTACTTCTGCCTTTCCGTCATCACCCATAATAAAAACTTCAGGGCAGGTTGCGGCGCAGATGCCGCAGCCTATGCAGCCGTCTTTGTCAATCATAGCTTTCATAACGATCACTCCCTCAATCCATATTTACTAATATTTTAGACTCTGAGGAGCCTCCAAGTCAATCCTTTTAAAAATCGTCCGGCTTTTCTTTTGTTATGGATACATTCCATGCGCCATTTTCATATTTGTTGAAAATATAATACTTCACTTCCGTCTGTGCTTTTTTATCCCAGAAATAGACTACCGCTTTGTAAAGAGTTGATTTGAAACCTTTAGTTTTTATGGTTACAAGGGTATCATACTGCCCCTTGTTCTCCTTCACAATTTCGGAGTTCTCGTACTTTCCTTTGAGTTTGCTTTCAAAATCCTCGAGATCAGCTGAAAGCAGGAATTTCCCCACATCAACATCATCTATGAGATTGACCCCTATACTCTGGCCCTTGTCCTTGCCTGAAAAGTATTCATCTATGGTCTTCTTAAGCGAGTTATAGTATATGCTCTCGAAGTCCTTCGGCTTTCTTATGTTCCAGAAATTCTTGATTATATCGTTGTCTATCCTTCTCGACACATCGTAAATCTTGCTGTCGGAATACAGGTTTCCCGAGCCGGTCTTTCCCACAGTAGCCACATACTGAAACTTGTGAACGGTTCCGTTACCCTCATCCATCTCAAGTATATAGTCAGGATCCAGCGAGGATTTCTGGCTAACCACCTTTGCAGAGGACAGGACCTCGTACAGGTCGCTTATGGCATTCTGGTCTGATATAACGAATCTGAAGCCCGGATCCCTCGTGCTCTGTATGACAATCTTCTTTATTTTATTTTGCTTAATATATTCAAAATCGGTATTCTTCAAACCCAAACTAACCTTTGCACTGTCTATGCTGGCACATCCGGACAGGCTTATGGCAATAAATACAGAGGCTAGAGTATAGGCTATTACTTTTCTAAACTTCAAAGTAATACTCCTCCTGTTAAACATAAATTTTTTCACTAAACCTTATTATAGCACACGAACCTGACTATATGAAATGAAATAAAAAAATTAGGCTCCGGTTTAACCCGGAGCCTTTCTGCAGAAATTATTTCCTTTTCCTTATCATGAAGCCAAGAGCTGACAAACCTGTTCCCAAGAACATCAGGTCACTGAAAGGCACTCCGCCTGTCTGCGGGAGTGATCCCAGAGGTGTCTCTTCGTCTTCAATTTCAACAATCTGCTTATTTGTTCCTGCAGTCTTGTTTGCCGAGGAATTGTTGTTCACAGCTGAAGCAACATACTGATTCTGCTCGCTGCCTGCGTTGTTTGAAGTATCGTTATTGTTCGACGGAAGATTTGCTGATCCAAGCGGAGTTTCCTCTTCTTCGATGATTATTACAGTATCTTCATCGTCGGAGCCTGATCCGTTGTCATTTGTTCCGTCGTTGTTTGTTCCGCCGTTGTTGTTTGTTCCGTCATTATTTGTTCCGCCGTTGTTTGTGCCAGGATCTGTTGTGCCTGAGCCAGTATCGCCCGTTCCGGTATCATCTGTGCCTGTTCCGGTATCGCCCGTGCCTGTTCCCGTATCGCTTGTGCCAGAGCCGGTATCACCTGTGCCTGTTTCCGTATCGCCCGTGCCTGTGCCCGGATCGCCTGTGCCTGTGTCGCCTGATCCGGCCGGAGTTTCTTCCTCACCTATTGCCTCATCGCCGTTGCTGTTATCATATGCGCTTGGATCCCAAGTCAACCAGACGTTGATGGTTCCGCCGCCTTCAGTACCCAGAACAAAGTCCACTTTATGCCCATTGATTCTGATCTCTTTAATATTGATGCCTACCAGCCCTTTGGAATCCTCTAAAGCGTACAAGCCTCCCTTTTTAGTCAGCTCTACCTTGCCTCCGTCATTCCAGAAAAGCTCTACCGTTTCAATACTTTTGGTGTCTCCATCTATATGCAGGTGGACAAAGTTTGTATTTGTCGAATCATCTATTGTCTCCTCGCCGGTTGTCGTTCCTTTGTCAGGTTTATCTGCAAGCACCACGCTAGTCGTACCGAAAGCTACGTTGAAAACAAAAATTGAAGCTACAAGAATTCTTATGTACTTTTTCATTTTTTTGCATCCCCCTTCTATATTTGTTTTCCGATGACCCTAGTTTATGTTCAAAAAACCAAAAAGCCGCCAGAATATGTTTTCCGGCGGCAGGACAATCGTGGTTTAGCGGTTGAAGCGCTTTACTTTAGACTCCTTGCTTTGCGTCCCGTCTTTTCAAACGGTTTGCCTTTATCAGATTTATTATTATATATTTAATTCAATAATACGACGCATTAAATGCTTTGTCAATATATTTTTTAGTACTCTTTTTGCCCGTTATACAGACTGCTGCTCTTTATCCATTCAGGGCTCTGTCCCAGCGCTTTCGCCTGTGAATCGTAGCTGTTGTCAACTACAACCCAGCTGCCGTTAAGATATACTTTGTTCCAGGCATGGTATCCGCTTACATTAGACGAGTAACCCATAACGAGTTTGGTTGGGATACCCACGCTCCTGAGCATAGCTGCGTAAGTCGAAGCGAAGTCGTAGCAGATTCCGTAGCCGCTGCCGTATACGTAATTAATATCAGGGATATATCCGCTTGAAACAGAGCTGGCTTTTGCACTGTCGTACTGCATCTGGCTGGTTAGGAAATCGTGGATCGCCTGTGCCTTGGCCTCGTTGCTGCCGTAAGCAGAAGCTATTTCCCTGGCTTTAACAACGGCATTCGTGGAGCTGTTCCAGTTGATGAGCTGTATCGAGTTCAGGAATACATTTGAGCTGTCATACAATGTAACATCGAATTTTGCCGCAGCTGTGTATGAAGTGCCGCCAACATTCTCATATACGGTTATTGTATAGTTCCCGTTGCCCATCTGGAGCGGATAAGTTTCGTATCCGGAAGTAGAATACAGGGAATACATGTAGCTCGATGATCCAAGCGCGATCTTAACCTTGATTTTCAGACCAGATGAATGAGGATATTTGACCCTTACAACTCCATCCCCTATGCTGCTTATGTCAACCTGGGCGTTGCCGCTTGTCAGTATGCCGTTTGTTTCTGATGGAGCCGCCTCAGGCTCAGGCGCTGCAGCTGCAGTTGATACAGTTGAACTGTTCGCGCTGTCCGAGGTTGCCTGTACAGCTGTGTTATCCGAAGCCGCTGCGCTCGCAGTGTTCTCTGTTTGCGCAGGTGCTGCCGGCGCAGTTTCTGTCGTTGTAGCCTGCACTTTTTTTGCATTTCCGGCTGAAGCTGCACTTTCGCCAGCGGCATCCGCACTCTTCTTGCCGGCAGCAACAGCAACCTCCTTGGCAGCTTTTGTGTTCACTGCTGCGTCTACAGCTTTTTCCACGCTAGCGATTGCTGTTTTTATATCTTTAATCTCGATTTTGTCGATGATTCCCGCGTTTGCATTTAATGAAAGCGTGCTGACAATTGCAGAAATAGCAATAAATGTAGTCAAACCCATCATTCTTTTTTTCATAATCATTTCCTCCTAACAAATAGTTCTTGGTTCTTAACCCGAGTTTTGTTGGAAGAAAGCTTATGGACATAATTCAAGCTTTTTTAGAAACAAAAAACTCCCTTTTCGGTAACTGGCTGCCATATGCCTTTGACGGCACTTAGACCCTTTAGCTTTGCGCCCTACGCTTTCGCATAGTTTGCCTTTGTCGCTCGAAAGTTACATCTTGATAAGCTCTCAGAGACACAAAAAAACTCCCTTTTCGGTAACTGGCTGCCATATGCCCTTTGACGGCACTTAGACCCTTTAGCTTTGCGCCCTGCGCTTTCGCACAGTTTGCCTTTATCGCTCGAAAGCTGATAAAATTTCATGTAATTAATTGAAATATACCACTTTGATGAAGTGCTGTCAATACTTTCAATAAAAAAGAGGCCCTGATTTTATTCAGAGCCCCTTGATTTTATGCATCCTACTGTTTTCTTCTTACAAAGAACCCAAGAACAGCTAACCCTGATCCAATAACAAAGAAATCAGTGATCGGAATTCCGCCGGTCTGAGGAAGTGATCCGAGCGGAACCTCATCCTCTTCTATTGTGACAACGACGGTGTGGCGAGCAGGAGGATCATTCACAGGAGGATTGTTCACAGGAGGATTGCCTGGTTCTTCATGCCCACCCTTAGGCGGATCCTCATCCTCAATGATGACAACCTTTTTTGCAACATCCGTTTCTGCGCTTCCGCTTGCTGTAATCTGCTCATGGTTATACTCTGCCGATGAAACAGCTGTATTCTTAATGATGCGATCGTCCATCCACTCCGGGATATCATAGGTTGCATAGAACGTCTTTGCTTCGCCTGCTTTGAGGAGTGTGATAGTTTCATGCATGCCCACAAGCTCGTCGTCTAAAGCTACGTCTGTCAGATCTACATTGCCTGTGTTTTTAACTTCTATCGTATATCTCAGCCTGTCTCCGGTCTGGGCTTTTTCCTTGTCTACAGTCTTATTTACCTGAAGACCAGCAATCTGCGCCGGCCCTTTCGGAGGAAGAAGCTCCACCACAGCGCTTGCTTCTTCATAAAGGTTCTGCCATGAAGCCGATGCTGTATTCTCTATGTCGCCCGAAGCATCCGCAGGAACTGCGTACTTTACCTTGAATGTCCTTGATCCGCCGACTGCAAGGTTAACGGTTTCTTCGAGGCCGACCATTTCGTCCACAACCTCAACACCGTCCAGCGCGACATTCCCTTCATTCGCTACTATAATGGTATATTCAATCTCGTCGCCGGCACTTGCACTTTCGACGTCAGCAGATTTTGTTATGCTCAGTCCAGGCTGCTGTCTTTCCAGTATCTCAACTTCCGCTGATGCGTCCTTTGAGGTTTTGTCCAATGTTGCGGTGGCTGTGTTTTTCAATGTTCCATACGCCTGGTCTGAAGGTATCTTATAGAACTCCGATATTTCTACAGATTTGCCGATCTTCACGTTGACAGCCTGGTCTATACCCAGCATCGTGTCTACTACGCGGATGCCAGACAGGTCCATGTTGCCGTTGTTTGCAACAGTGATTGTGAATTTCACAGTATCCCCTCTGTATGCGCTTTCCGGATCCACAGTTTTCGTGATCGTGAAGTCAGGATTGGAGTCCCAATCAACCCATATGTTGATGCTGCCCGCCCCTTCAGCGCTCGTTGTGTAGTTTGACACCTCGACGCCGTTGACCTTTATGGATTCTATGTTCTCTTTTACAAAGGTCTTGTTGTCCTCATGGGACCATAGTCCCGCGCTGATCTGCTCCAGCTCGTATGGAGCATAGCCGTTGTATGTTACCTCCACCGATGTTACTGCGCTCTTGTCTCCCTGAATATGTACGTGTATGTAGTTGGTGTTCTCGCCTCCCGCTGGTTTATCGGCAAACACAAGGTTGGTTGTGCCGAAGGCCACGTTGAAAACAAAAACGAAAGCTAGCAATAATCTCAGGCATTTCTTCATTTTTCACAGCTCCCTTCCATATACAATTTCCTTCTGCCAGCTATTATTTTAAAAAAACAAAAAACCGCCAGAGCATGCTTCTGGCGGCAGGACAATCATGGCATAGTAAACGCAGTACTTTGCTTTAGACTCCTAGCTTTGCGCCCCACCCTTTTGGATGGTTTGCCTTTTTTCAGAATATTACGTTTAATTTAACCTAATATTACTGCTTATTAAAACAGAAGTCAATATGATATGGAAATATTTTTTAGCGCTGTCAATATAATTCTCAGCTTGCGAAATAAGGGGATTACAATGCAGACTTTATGCAGTCCGAGAGCTTCGCGAACTCTTGTATGGAAAGGGTTTCTCCCCTTCTCACAGGATCGATGCCAGCATCTTCAAATGCTTTCTGAAGCTTATCCTTGTCCACCTTCATATTCTTGAGGGAATTCGAAAGAGTCTTTCTCCTCATGTTGAAGGATTCCCTTATAACCTTGAAGAACAACTCCACATCCGCCACCTCAACCCTTGGAGCAGGCAGCTTGTTAAGCCTGATAACCATGGATTCCACCTTCGGCTGAGGGATAAACGCTTCAGGGCTGACCTTTCTTATAACATCAACCGAGCAGTGATATTGTACCAGCAGAGTCAACGCGCCATAATCCTTTGTGGAGGGTTTAGCGGCAATCCTCTCCGCCACTTCCTTCTGGATCATGATGGTGATAGAGCTGAAGTTATAATCCCCCTTAAGCAGCCTCGATATTATTGGCGTTGTGACATAGTAAGGAAGGTTCGCCACAACCTTGACCGATTTCTCCTCGCCGATGATCTCATTGAAATCTACCTTAAGGGCATCTCCGTGTATCAATTCGAGATTGCCGAACTCCTTCAGCTCCTCGCCGAGTATGGGGATAAGCTTGTCATCAAGCTCGACCGCAACGACCTTCTTTGCTTTTTTAAGCAGCAGCTTTGTCAGCGTACCCACGCCCGGCCCGATCTCGATCACAAGATCCTCAGGCGAGATGTCTGCTGCCTGGATGATGTCCTCCAGAACCGTGTCGTCTATAAGGAAGTTCTGTCCGAGTCCCTTGGAGAACTTGAATCCGTATTTCTTTACGATATTTCTTGTTATTATCTCATTCATTTTTCTTACTCTCCATCTATTTTCATTAAAGCGTTCATGAACTCTTCCCTGGTGATGCCGTAATTATTCAGTCGCGTAACAAACTGCGAGCTGTTGCAGTAGCCT
Organism: Bacillota bacterium; assembly: GCA_017861315.1. Classification (GTDB taxonomy): domain Bacteria; phylum Bacillota; class Clostridia; order Clostridiales; family Clostridiaceae; genus UBA699. Next base: position 51,802 of record JAGFXP010000006.1, read on the forward strand.
ATTCCCAGGATGTTCCCCAGCTTGTCGCGCCTTTCCTTGGCGCTTTCATTCCCCGTAAGGTTATGAACAACCATGTCCTTTGTCTGGAATTCCTGCCTCTTTTCTTTCGTCTCGCATTTTGCCGATTCCAGCGCCCTGATTATAGTGCCCGGCTCCGCATTTTCAACACCTATATCGCCGTCCTTTAATCCGTCCTTCTGGGATATGTAGGCATGCTTGATGCCGTGAACCCTCTTGGATATAATCTTCCTGATTTTTTCTCCCGCAAAATCCGGATCTGTGAGCACTATCACGCCTTGCCTCTTCTGAGCTTCTTTTATCCTGCCGATCACCTTTTTATTTATCCCGAAGCCGCCTACAGCTATGACTTCCGCCTCAACAGCCCTTTTCACAGCCGTTATGTCGTCTCTTCCCTCAACTACTATTACCTCTTTTATCATGCGAACATTCCCTCTCCTCTGTGCATTATGCAAATGCAGAAAAAATAGGAGCGTCAGCTCCTATTCCAAGATATATACATTAACGTATTTTACTCCCCAGGCGTTCACTTCAGTCATGGTGTTGAAGTAAACATCAATAATGTTACCCTTGATAGCACCGCCTGTATCCTGCGCTATGGCGTAGCCGTATCCTTCAACATAAACCTTTGTTCCCAGCGGTATAACGCTTGGGTCAACAGCTATGGTGCTGTAGCCGCTTGGATTCCTCACCGCAACAGCTCCCGAAGCAGTAATGTTGCTTCCGGTCTCTGCAGAATTGTATGCAGTAGATTTCATATTTATGACTTTGGATGCGCTGAAGTCACCGCCTCTTGAAGCAGTCGTGCCGCTTGCCACGGCAACGGCAGTTCCTGTCGCAACTATCTTCTGTACCGGTTCTTTTGTTACTGTTGAGCTAACCAGAGCTCTCGAAACCTCTGCGCCGTTTTCATAAGTTACTTTGAAAACCGTTGACTTCTCGCCGGCCTGACCTTCCTGAACAACCTTTTTTACCCCTGTGAGTATGCTGCTGTCGCTCTTGTACACCGTACTGAAGTCTAATGAGCTTACCTCTGTTATGTCTGCTGTGTTTACTCTTACAACGTTAACTTCTAATCCGTCCTGAAGCTTTGAGTCTCTTGCCGGAGTCACCTTGTCCTGATCTGCGAGCTTAAAGCCCTCGGCTGTAAGCATGTCGCCAACATTCGCCTCTGCAGATTCAACGCTCAACGCTTTTCCGTCGACTGCAACCTTCACCTTTACTGCCCTTGTTATGTTCAACGTGCTGCCATTTTCAACTTTGCTGTCCAAACCTGGAACCGCTTTGTCCTTCGCCCCAACCGTTATGTTCTCTTTCTCGACCACTTCCGCGTATGTTGAACTGAACGTCGTAACCTTATACTCCTTACCATCAACAGCTATTGTTATCTGCTTCATAGTGCTGAACACTACAACTGCTGCCGCTATAAAAGTCATGGCAATAAATAAAGTCACTTTTGAGCCTTTTGAAGAACTCTTAAAAAATCCTTTTAATTTTTCCACCTATTAATACCTCCTCTAGGTTAGAGCATGCCTGTGCTGCTCTTTCAGACTGTACTGTGATTTATGCACCTGGTGCATTAAAAATAATAAAAAAATATGATTGCTATCTTTCACAGTCTGCATTTATTCTTGGTTTTAGGGTGGTTAGTATAAAAGTCGAAATTAAAGAAAAACTGTTTCTAAAAATAGAAACAACTCCAGCCCCATTATACTTTAAGCGCCTATCCGAAGCAAACTTTTGATATTTGATATGACGGCATTAGCTATAATATCCTCCGGATAACCCTTTATTTCTGCAGTTTTTTCTATGATTTCTTTAATGTATTCGGATCTGTTCCTTTTTCCCCTGTAAGGTACAGGCGCCATGTAGGGGCAGTCCGTCTCCAGGATGAGCCTGTCGAGAGGGGTTTCCTCGACTACCTTGATGATTTTTTTTGCGTTTTTGAAGGTCACAACGCCTGTGATTCCTATATAGTATCCGAGTTTCAGGCATTCCCTGGCAAATTCCGCACTTCCGGAGAAACAGTGAACCTCGCCGGTTACTTCCGGGAACTCCTTCATCACCATCAGAGTATCCTGATGAGCATCCCTGTCATGGATTATCACGGGAAGATCCAGCTCTCGGGCCAGCTCCATCTGCATCCTGAAAGCTTTGAGCTGGATATCCCTGGCAGGATTCTCTTCCCAGTAGTAGTCCAGCCCAATTTCCCCTATGGCCCGGACCTTTTTCCCTCCGCTCAATTCCCTGAGCCTGACCATCATATCCTCATCGACCGTATCGGCATGCTCCGGGTGTATGCCGACTGCAGCATAGAAGATATCATATTTTTCAGCGTACTCCACAGAAGCGAGGGCGCCCTCGTAAGTCGCCCCGCAGTTTAGCACTCCTATAACACCGTTTTCCTCCAGTTCCTTCATAACAGTTTCCCTGTCGCCGTCGAATTGCTCATCATCATAATGCGCGTGTGCATCAAATATCTTCATAGCTTCTCCTCTGATATCTATAATCGTATTAATTCATAGTCCATCCTGCCCAGGCCTATCTTTTCAGCATGCTCCAGGCCCGCTTTCCAGTCTGTGTTTGCGTGTATGTGACAGAACTTGTCTTTACCCTGATGATACTCCGTGTCCTCCAGAACCGATCCCTTCAGTGCCGCTGCCTCGTTTACCATGTCGACGCAGGCTTTGTCCAGCGCCACCGGATCAAAGGATGCAGCTATTCCGAGGTCCGGCACTATCGCCGTGTCGTTTGACTCCCAGCAGTCGCAGTTCGGGGAAACATTCATAATGAAGCTTATGTGGAAATTAGGCTTGCCCTTAAGCACAGCGTATGCGTACTCTGCAATTTTCCTGTTTGTTATGTCTGCCGCTTCATCCCATACGACCTGCGCCGCATTGAACTGGCATACAGCAACGCACTGCCCGCAGCCGACACATTTATCATAATCTATCTCAGCCTTCTTTTCACCGTCGAATACTATTGCCTGTTGTGCGCAGGCAGAGATGCACTGTCCGCAGCCAACGCATCTTTTCTTTTTGATCTTAGGTTTTGATACGGAGTGCATCTCAAGCTTGCCTGCCTTTGAGCCGCAGCCCATGCCCAGGTTTTTAAGCGCCCCTCCGAAGCCTGTCATCTCGTGTCCCTTGAAATGGTTCATGGAAATTATCACGTCCGCCTCAGCCAGGGCTTTTCCGATTTTTGCCGTTTTACAGTATTCCTGGTTGATCTCTATCTCCTCATAGTCCGAACCCTTCAGGCCGTCAGCGATAAGCACATGGCAGCCCAGCGTCATGTAGTTATAGCCGTTCTCCATGGCAGCCTGCAGGTGGTCAAGCGCATTTGACCTTCTGCCGGAATAAAGCGTGCTTGCATCTGTCATGAAAGGCTTCCCGCCATTTGCTTTTACGAGACCTGCCATTTTAGCCGCATAATTGGGCCTTATGAACGCAAGGTTTCCCGGCTCCCCAAAGTGTATCTTTATCGCAGTGTATTTATTGTTAAAATCCAGTTCCTCTATGCCTGCCTTTTTCACCAGGGCCTCCATCTTGCCCAGAAGGTTCATGCCCGGCTTTGTCCTGAGATCAGTAAAGTATACTTTCGATTTTTCCATCATATCCCCACCTCGAAATCATTTCTATTATTATACCATAAAGCTTAGAAAACTCAAAAAGACGGCCTCCGGCGCTGTGCCGGAAGCCGTCTTTCAACCTGTTTATCTTACTACGCTTCCAGTAGGTATATCCCCCTGGATTTGCGGCAGCTCAAGTGCGCTGTCGTCGTCAGTGCAGGCTGCCAGAATCATTCCCTGTGACAGCTCTCCCTTGAGCTTCACTTCCTTAAGGTTTGCAACAAGTATTACCTTCTTGCCGATGAGGTCCTCAGGCTTGTAAAACTTGGCTATCCCCGAAACAATCTGCCTGGTCTCTCCGCCAAGGTCAGCCTTTATTTTCAGGAGCTTGCTTGAACCCTTTATCTTCTCGCATTCGAGAACTTTTACAATCCTCAGGTCTATCTTTTCGAAGTCCTCGATTGTTATCTCGGGCTTGATCTCCTTTAACTGGCTTTTCTGAGCTTCCTTAAGCTGCTCTTCCCTTATCCTGTTAAGCTCGTCTATTTTTGCATCGAAATCTATCCTCGGGAATATTATTCCGCCCTTGACAACCTTGCTTCCAGACCTTGTGGCACCGAATGCAAGGATGCTCTCCCAGCTTGTATCTTCAGCGTTTATCTGCTCGTTTATTTTTAAACTTGTACCAGGCAGGAACGAAGAAATGCATACCGACACTATCCTGAGTGATTCAACAAGGTTGTAAAGCACTGTGCCTAGCCTTTCCTTCTTTGCATCGTCTTTTGCGAGTATCCACGGTGTTGTCTCATCTATATATTTGTTTGCTCTGCCGATCAAAGTCCATATCTGCTCAAGAGCGTCAGGGATCTTCAATTCGTTCATCAGCTTTTCGACCAGGACAGGTGTTTCCAGGGCAACCTTTATCAGTTCATCGTCGACCGCTTCCCTGGCTGTCGGTGCAGGTATAACGCTGTCGAAATATTTCTCGAGCATTGTCACTGTCCTTGAGAGGAGGTTTCCGAGGTCGTTTGCCAGATCCGAGTTTATCTTCTTTATGAATATCTCGTTGTTGAACAATCCATCCTGTCCGAATGGGATTTCCCTCAGAAGGTAGTACCTTACAGGATCTGTGCCGAAATGTCCGACCAGCTCGACAGGATCGACTACGTTGCCTTTTGACTTGGACATTTTGCCTCCGTCAACCAGCAGCCATCCATGCCCAAACACCTGTTTAGGAAGGGGAACATCCAGGGCCATGAGCATGATTGGCCAGTATATGGTGTGAAACCTCAGGATATCCTTACCCACAATGTGCACATCGGCAGGCCAGTACTTTTTGAAAAGATCGTCATTTTTGCCTTCGTATCCAAGAGCCGTGATGTAGTTGGCCAGAGCGTCAATCCAGACGTATATGACGTGCTTATCATCGAAGCTAACCGGAATACCCCAATCAAAGGAGGTCCTGGACACGCACAGGTCCTGAAGTCCAGGCAGAAGGAAGTTGTTCATCATCTCATTCTTTCTTGACTCAGGCTGTATGAACTCAGGGTGGGTTTCTATATACTCGATCAACCTTGGCGCGTATTTGGACATCTTGAAGAAGTATGCTTCCTCGCTGGTTTTTTCGACAGGCCTGCCGCAGTCAGGGCATTTGCCGTCAACGAGTTGGGTTTCGGTCCAGAATGACTCGCACGGTGTGCAGTACCAGCCTTCATATGCTCCCTTGTAAACATCCCCGTTGTCGTAAAATCTTTTAAATATCTTCTGAACCGCCTCTACATGATAGTCATCTGTTGTCCTGATGAACTTGTCGTAGCTGATATCCATCATTTCCCAAAGCTTCTTTATTCCTTCTACCATCGGATCCACATATTCGATTGGTTTGAGTCCCTTTCCTTCGGCAATCCTTTGGATTTTCTGGCCGTGCTCGTCGGTTCCCGTGAGAAACATTACATCGTATCCTGTAAGCCTCTTAAACCTGGCGATAGCATCCGAAGCCACCGTTGTGTAGGTGTTCCCTATGTGCAGTTTTGCCGACGGATAATAGATCGGTGTAGTTAGATAGTATGTTCCCTTTGTCATTTTTCATTCCTCCTAAAATACATAAATATAGTCAAAAAAGCCTCTATATGAATTTCTCCATATAGAGGCGAATCACCGCTGTACCACTCTATTTCGTTTTTATCTCGCAATAAAAACCTCAACAGGTGACTCAAGCCCGCGCTTACCATCACCCTGCATTTTAACGGCTGCACCCGTGTCATGCTAAATATTCGCACAACCTGCTCCGGAGCCATGTTCATGAATTTCATCTCCGCCGGCTCTCACCAAACCCGGCTCTCTTATGCTCGAATCCGTCCACTACTCTTTCCTTCTTTGCATTTACAAATATAATATTACTTAAACAAAATTCTGTCAACGTTTATTTGTCTATCTCACAATAATAAAGTAACATATTACTATGCACTTCAACGGAGGATTTATTATGTTCTATAATGCAAAAACGGTAAAACACACTGTTTCAATAGCTCTTCCCGCAGTTGGAGAGATGGTTCTGTACATGATGCTCTGGGTGTTCGACACCATGATGGTCGGCATCTACGGGGGCAACAAGGCGGTAAGCACGGTGGGCATCTGCTCCGAGGTGCTCTACATCACTCTCAACATATTCATAATTGCAGGCGTATCGGTAAGCATAGTCTCTCTGGTGGCCAGAAGCATCGGATCAAGGAAGGTCAAATACGCGGAGGAGTATGCCACTTTGGGACTGGCGGCAGGCACGCTGCTCTCTCTTGCACTCTTCCTGACAATCTATTCATTCTCAGGCGGGATACTGCGGCTTGCCGGCGCAGACGAGGATCTAATCCGCTACGGTATAATATACCTCAGAACAGCATCGGTTGGCATGTTCTTCTATATGATAATGTGCGTTCTGAACGGCATACTCAGGGGATACGGCAATACAAAAACTCCCCTTTTGGCATCCGTGATAGTCAATATCGTAAACCTTGCGCTTGACTGGATCCTCATCTTCGGCCGCTTCGGCTTTCCGGAACTCGGCATTAAGGGTGCAGCTATAGCTACATCGTTTGCACAGATTATGGGCTTCTTTTTTATCGTCTCCTATGTATGGAGAAAATCCGAAGTCAAGCCGCGCGCAAGGTACCTCCTGCATTTCAATCCCGACAGGCTTAAGGTCCTGGTCAGGCTTTCCATCCCCTCGGGACTTCAGGAAGGAGCTGTGGGCGGTTCCAGGCTTGTCAGCGCCTTCATGATAATGCACCTGGGGACCGTCTCCTTTGCAGCCAACCAGATAGCGACGACACTGGAATCGGTCTCCTTCATGCCCGGTTGGGGTTTCGCCATTGCGGCCACAACCCTTGTCGGCCTCAAGGTCGGAGAAGATGATATGAGCAAGGCGAAGGAGTATGCATTCACCTGCGCAGCGCTGGGCACGGGACTCATGACTCTGTGCTCACTCCTGTTCCTGTTTTTTCCGCATTCGCTGGTCAGCCTGTTTATAAGCCAGAGCGAAGCCCAGGTAATTTCCCTGGGTGCGGTGTGCCTTATGGTCGCCGCCGTGGAGCAGCCTTTCATGGCTGTGGCGATGATACTGGGCGGAGCCCTGAAGGGTTCAGGCGACACAAGGACACCTTTCCTGGTTTCGCTAGTTTCCGGCTGGGGCATAAGGATACCGCTGGCTTATTACGCCATCTTCCACTTGAAGCTGCCCGTCACGTACATCTGGTGGATAACCGCTTTTCAGTGGATTTTCGAGGCCGCCGCTATCATGCTGCTTTTTAACCGCAGCATGAAAAAATACGCTATTGCAAATAAAATTGAACAGTGATACCATAGATGCTGGAATAAAAATATTCGGGAGGACAAGGATGACCATAAGGGAAATAATGCAGTACATCGAGAGTGAGTATTCTGTGATAAATGACACGCATTGTGAAATATGCGGAGGAAATTTCTTTGCAGAAGAATTGACAATAGACATCGTTGACGGCGTACCCTATGACGTATGCGACTGCGTATGCAGCAGCTGCGGAAGCACGAAGACATTTGAATTCTTCGCACCGTTTTTCGACAAGAATACAATGGATAACATTAAAAAAAATCTTAATTAAAGGAGTTTTTTTATGAAGGAAATAAATCTCATAGCAGCCCAGAAGGACATAGAAGACGCTCTATCAGCCATAGAGACAATGGAGGAAATCCTTAAGAACGAAACACCATCAAAGGATTCAATAAAAGAGAAATTCGTTTTTCTGTCGGGAAAGGTCCAGCAGCTAGAGAACATATTGAAAGAAGAAGGCATCCTGGATTAAACCCGGGCTGCCTCTTTTATTAATCAAATTCACTCAGCAAATCAGCATCGAAAGGAGCAGTCCACTTGAGCAAGAACAATATCATCAAACACACTGACGAAAAAGACGAAGTGAGGATAAATAAATATTTGAGCGACAAGGGCCTCTGCTCCAGGCGCGAGGCCGACAGGCTCATAGCACAGGGAAGAGTCAGGATCAACGGAAAGGCGGCCGAGATGGGCTCCAGGGTCGGCAGCGGCGACACGGTCTTTCTGGACAACAAACAGGTTTCTGCCGCGCCGGAATCCAGGGTATACATGGCCTTCAATAAGCCTGTGGGCATAACCTGCACCACGGACAGGACTATTCGCGGCAATATTGTGGACTATATAAATTATCCACAGAGGATTTTTCACGTCGGCAGGCTCGACAAGGATTCTGAGGGCCTGATCCTTATGACAAACGACGGGGACATAGTTAACAAGATCCTCAGGGCTTCAAACAACCACGAAAAAGAATATATAGTGACTGTGGACAATCCTGTGACCGGCGATTTCCTTAAGAATATGTCTTCGGGGGTACCTATCCTGGACACTGTTACGAAACCATGCACTGTGGATAGAATAAGCAAGCACGTTTTCAGAATAATACTGACGCAGGGCCTGAACCGCCAGATCCGCAGAATGTGCGCATTCCTGGGCTATAAGGTTGTAAAGCTCAAAAGGATCAGGATAATGAACATAAACCTTGGCGACCTTCCTTCCGGCAAGTGGCGGTACCTCACAGAAAGCGAGCTCAGCACGCTCAATTCCCTCATATCCACATCTTCAAAAACTCACGATGCCTCTAATTAGGGCATCTTTTTTATTTTCCATTTCAGGCTGTGTATAAGTTGTTAGCTTTAGGGTATAATTGCAGACAACAGCCTCATAACAGTTTCTAAATAATCATCATTATTAATAAGACCCTTAGTTACCAACATTATCCACAGCTTTCCTGTTGGCAACTTGTGAAATCAATGTTAATTTCATAAGTTTACATGAAAAATGCATCCTTTTCCACTCACTTTTTTGAATTTTTGCATTATGTTATTTAATTTTGTGCACACTGTCCACAGAATTGTTAATAACATGTGCATAACCTTCGGATATCTAGTATAATAGTAGCGAGATGGAGGTTGATAACATGAGAATAGGTATAGGTTACGATGTTCATAAACTTGTTGAGGACAGGGCTTTAATACTGGGAGGCGAGAATATCCCCTACGAAAGAGGGCTGCTCGGCCATTCCGATGCGGATGTTCTCATACACGCCATCATGGACGCACTGCTCGGCGCTGCGGCCCTGGGCGACATAGGCAAGCACTTCCCCGACAGCGACAAGAGGTATTCAGGCATTTCCAGCATTCTCCTTCTTAAGAACGTTGGCGGGCTCCTTGAGTCAAAGAACTACAGGGTAGTTAACATCGACTCTGTCATAATTGCCCAGAAACCTAAGATGGCGCCTTTCATCCAGCAGATGAGGCTCAATATTGCAGAAGCGCTGAATCTCGAAGTTGACCAGGTATCTGTGAAAGCTACCACAGAGGAAGGCCTGGGATTTACAGGACGCTCCGAGGGCATTTCTTCACAGAGCGTATGTCTCCTGGAAAAGATATAATAAAAACCAAACCCGCAAACATTTTATTTGCAATGTTTGCGGGTTTCTCTTTTTCTCTATTCCTGTCCCAGCGTTGCCACCATTACAGCCTTTATTGTGTGAAGCCTGTTCTCAGCCTCATCGAAAACGGTTGAGTATTTGCTTTCGAAAACCTCATCCGTAACCTCTATGCCGTCCAGACCGAATCTCTCGAATATGTCCTTTCCTACCTTGGTATTTGTATCGTGGAACGCAGGCAGGCAGTGGCAGAACAGCACATTCTCGTTCTTGGTGGCTTCAATCATCGACATATTGACCTGGTATGGAAGGAATTGCTTTATTCTGCTCTCCCAGGCCTCGTAAGGATCACCCATGGTTACCCATACGCCTGTGTATATAACATCCAATCCAAGAACGCCTTCTTTGACATCGTCAGTCAGCTTGATTGTCGCTCCCGTCTCCTTAGCAACAGCTTTGCATTTTTCCAGCAGATCGCCATCAGGGAAAAACTCCTTTGGTCCGACAAGCGTGAAATCCATGCCCATCTTCACAGCACCGATCATCATTGCGTTTGACATGTTGCTCTTGCCGCTTCCTATATATGCGAATTTGATTTCGTTAAGAGGCTTGTCTGTGTGCTCCATTATTGTAAGGAAGTTTGCCAGAACCTGCGTTGGATGATCGTAATCGGTAAGTCCGTTCCATACGGGCACTCCGGCATATTTTGCCAAATCCTCTACAGTCTCCTGGTCGAATCCCCTGTATTCAATAGCGTCATACATCCTCCCCAAAACTCTCGCAGTGTCCTTAACAGTCTCCTTTTTATTCAACTGGCTGCCAGTGGGTCCAAGATATGTCGTATGCGCACCCTGGTCATATGCTCCTACTTCGAAGGCACATCTTGTCCTGGTGGAATCCTTCTCGAATATCAATGCAATATTTTTGCCCTTCATGGTCTGCTTCTCTGTCCCCGCTTTTTTGTCCTTCTTCAATTTAGCCGCGAGATCGATATAGTATTTGATCTCCTCAGGTGTGAAATCAAGCAAGGTCAAGAAACTTCTATTTTTCAAACTCTCCATAATAACTGCCTCCTCAGCGCATAGTGTATATCCAAATTTCATTTGCATTTATATTTATACTAGAAAATGAATATTTATACTATTTATTATAATACACTCTGAGAAATATGCAACCCCTTTTTTTGCTTCAGGTTAAAAATTCTAAATATTTTTGCTTTCGCATTCATAATCCTGTATTATCTGCTGTACAACCTTTTTGATCGCGCTGGCCTCACAAATAAGCTCCATGACCGTGAGGAACACCTGTATCCTCTTCCTGTCCCCAGGGTCAAGGCCCAGCTCGTCTACGATGTTTACAAGCTTGTCCCTGTCAAAGGGCCTCTTTGCCAGGAAATCCTCTATGCTGTCCTTGTGGATATCCGAGAATATCTTATACGCCTTTTCCCAGGAAATAATGTCGTCAGTCCCGTCGTTGATTTTGTTGAACGCCAGGGCAAACACCTTTTTTATCTCCTCCGTTGTAAGTATTGGCCTCATGTAGCTCAAAAGGACAAGCTGTACAAGGTGCAGCTTCGTATATCCCCTTTTCTTTCCGTCCTCAGGCTTTGAAATGACCTCGCTCTTAATATAATTCTGCACTATGTTGTTTGTATATTTTTCGCCCTCGAATTTGTCATTGAGATAGTCGATCACCTGCGAAATGAACAGGTCGTACTTCGGCAGCTCTTCATAAGGCACTATATTATTTCTTGATATCCGGTCTGTTAATTCAGATATCTTGTCGATCCCTTGTTTTTCATCATCCATTGATATCACCTCAAGTATATTATAGGGTATCCCAAAACTCATTACAAGTTATCGCGAATCAAATAATTGAAAATACACAACTTAATCCACAAGATTCTGATTTTTATTCACAATTTCTGTGGATAACATGCTTTTTTTCGACAGCGCCGGTTTTTTTGACATTTAATTCCTTTTTTATTCAAAGCAGGATTCAAAATTATGACATTCATAATTTTTTTACCTAAAATTTGCAAATTCAATGCCGTGCGCCTTCAAAGCCTTGATTTTCCTCATCTTGTGTGGTATTGTAGAAATTTACTTTTTGGATAAATAATGTTGACTTATGCTAAATATGGTAGTATATTAACTTAAGATGGAATTCCAAAGAAAAAATGTAAATGTGAAGACAAAAATATGTTGACTTTTAATGTCATATTTGTTACTATTTTCTCAAGAATATGTCGAATATTGTAATATAAGGAGGTTTTACATTATGAAATCAACAGGTGTAGTTAGAAGAGTTGACGAACTAGGCAGAATAGTAATTCCTATAGAACTAAGAAGAACATTGGATATTGCAGAAAAAGACGCTTTAGAGATTTACGTGGACGGCGAACAGATAATACTTAAAAAATATGAACCTGCATGTATTTTCTGCGGGGATGCTAGAGATGTTACCAATTACAGGGGAAAGAACATCTGCAAAAAATGCATGAATGAATTGAAAACCGAAAAATAGTATGCAAAATAAAGACCCGTCAGCCGTATTCAGCTGCCGGGTCCTTATTTTGCAAAAAAAACAATAAGCACGGAATGCTCCATGCTTATTTCGGATTCTAATTTTCAAATTATTAGTATACTCTTCTTGCTCCGCTGTAGTCGCTTCTTGAGCTCAATGACGATATCTTGACTACATCGCCTGTTCTAGGGGCATGAATATAGCATCCGTTCCCTACATAGATACCTACGTGATGCGCAGGGCTTCCGAAGAATACCAGATCTCCCGGCTGCAGGTTCGCTTTCGCTACAGAAGTTCCCACTCCCTGCTGTCCTGAAGCAGTTCTAGGAAGGCTTATGCCGAAATGCCTGAATACGTAGCAAGTGAAGCCTGAGCAGTCGAAAGTGCTCGGACCGTTTCCTCCCCATGCATAAGGTGTTCCGATGAAATTAGAAGCGTACGCGACTATCGCGCTGGATGAAACCGATGCCGCTCCTCTTGAAGGATCGTAGGTGGAAGCGCTTTCCCTGATTGTATTTACAGAGTTAACCGCTGTTGCCACAGTCTTGCTTGTGCCGTCTGCAACGTTAGCGTAGGTTTTCAGGCTGGCAAGCTTCTTGTCCAGATCTTTTTTATCACTATTTAAAGCAGTCAATTTCTCCTGGTTTTCCGACTTGGTAGCTACTATCTTATCGTTCTTTGCCTGGAGATCTGCCTTTTTGCTATCCAATTCCGCTTTTGCGGCATTAAGTTCACTCATTACCTGCTGGTCATATGTAATAACTGTTTTAACAGCTTCAACCCTGGAGATGAAGTCACCTATCCCATCTGCCTCGAGAAGAACGCTTATGTACGAATTTGAGCCGCTCATATACATGGCTCTAAGTCTGTCATTATAAAGGTCCTGCTGTTCAGAAAGCTTTTTCTCGGAAGCCTTAACTTCCTTTTCAACCTTAGCAATTTCTGTCTGTATCCCTTTTATTTCGCTTTGATTTTCCTCTATCTCTCTCATCACCGTTGATATCTGAGTGTCAAGCTTTTCGATTTCCTGCTCTATCTGCTGTTTTTGCTGTAAAGAAGTCGTAGGTGCGGCTAATGCAGTTCCGTTGATTGTCAATGCCATTATCACGGCAAGAACTGCGGCTTTAGTCTTTTTATTCAATTCTCGTACCTCCTTGTTTTCCGAATATCGCTGTTATTTACGGCCGGCTGAAAACCCGACGTTATAATTATAACACTAAATGACATTAAATCTCAACTTAAACCGGGATATTTTATCAATTCTTCATGAATCAGGTGTTATTTTTGCAAATTCAGCCTGCATTTTTTATATGTTTTTGATGATTTGATAATTCAAACAGGTATATTTCAATTATTCGATTTCGGTGGAATATTTGTACACTTCGGATTTTGGCATATTCCTGTCGGAGGAAACCTGCTTTATTGACTCCTTTTTGCTGCGACCCTGATTCATGTAGCTTATAATATGCTCCTCTATGGTCAGGCTTTCCCATTCGGCCTTCTTTTCCTGCCGGATTTCCTCTTCGCTCTTGCCTCTGATAACGAGCACAATTTCGCCCTTGATCTGCTTTGAGCCAAAATGCTCGGCAGCTTCGCTGATTTTGCCTCTGAATATCTCTTCATGAAGCTTGGTCAATTCCCTGCACACTGCCATCTCCCTGTTGCCGAGAGCTTCGAGGAGATACGCCAGTGACTCGAGAAGCCTGTGAGGCGCCTCGTACATTATCAGAGTCTCGCGCCTGTCTCCGATCTCTCCCACAAATTTTTTCCTGTCCTTTGTTTCCCTTGGAAAGAATCCGAGGAACATAAACCTGTCGGTGTCGAGCCCGGAGTATACAAGCGCAGTAGTCACAGCGGTCGCTCCCGGAAGCACGACGAAATCTATCTGCTCCTCGATGCACTTCTTGATTATGACGCTTCCCGGATCAGATATTCCGGGAGTTCCCGCATCGCTCACGAGCGCTATGTCCTTGCCCTCCCTTAGAAGCTCTAATATGCTCTCGCTCTTGTTCTGCTCATTGAACTTGTGATAGCTCACCAGCGGCTTTTTTATATTGAAATGGTTTAACAGCTTAAGGCTCTGCCTGGTGTCCTCCGCAGCAACAAGATCTGCAGCCTCCAGAACCTCCAGGGCCCTTAGCGTTATGTCTTTCAGATTTCCTATGGGGGTAGGTACAACGTAGAGGGTACCGTATTTCATAAATCTCTCTCCAATTCAACTTATTTTCCATAAATGTCGTTGAGCTCTTTGGTGTAGTTCCCGTCGAGGTCATAGATGTACAAAGGCGGCATCCACTTCAAAAAAGCCCCTCCGTTGTTCTGACCTTCCACAAGGACCATTGAAGGCGCTTTTGTGCAGTTTGAGTGAATCATCCTTATCTCCTTCGGCTCTATCCTGTGCTTCCTCATGGTGCAAAGGATGTCTACCAGCCTGTCGGGCCTGTGTATTATGTAAAGCCTTCCGTTGTGCTTCAGAACGGCCTTTGACGCTATCACCACATCCTCAAAGGTGCAGAGTATCTCGTGCCTCGCTATGGCGTTCTTATCGTCCGGATTGATCAGCCCCGAGTTCCTCAGCTTGTATGGAGGATTCACAGTCACGACGTCAGCCTTTTCCAGGCTTGAAAGGAATTTTACATCCTTAAGGTCGTGGTTGATAAAATTTATCCTGTCCTCCATCTTGTTGTATCCGGCTGACCTTGACGCCATATCCGTCATCTCCTTCTGGATTTCGATGCCGATTATGCTTTTTGCTTCCGTCTTTCCCGCAATTATGAAAGGGATTATGCCAGTGCCGCTGCAAAGGTCTATAATCCTTGAACCTTTTTTCACTTTTGCAAAGTTGGCAAGGAGCACCGCGTCAACCCCGAACCTGAAAGCCTCTTTCTTCTGAATGAGGTGTATACCGTTAAGCTGCAGGTCGTCCAGTGTTTCGTCATCGTTTATCAGGATTTCTTCCATTTCAATCCTCCCGCCTCATAAAATACTATATAAAATTAAAAAGGCTACGTAAGCAGCCTTTTTAATTGAAACTATTCCTGAACTGGTGCTCCTACTGGACAAACATTAGCGCAGTTTCCGCAGTCTATGCAAGCATCTGCATCGATAACGAATATTGAGTCTCCCTGGCTAATAGCATTTGTAGGACACTCTGAAGCGCAAGCTCCACAGTTTACACATGCGTCTGTAATTTTGTATGCCATTTTATGAAATCCTCCTTTTAAAAATTCTAGACTAAATAAGTCAAACTTATTTTACCATGTTTTAATATATTTTTAAAGTATTTTTATAACACCGTATAGCCTGAATCTTCAATTGATTGTATTAAATTTTCATGCCTTACGAAAAAATCATCATAAACCACACAAACTTCGCCTTTATCCCTGTTTATCTCGCAGGCAATTACTCCGAGATTGTTTGAAATAGCTGTCCTTATATTATTTACATCCTCATTGGTCTGCAGGCTGCACACCTTCAAAACGGATTTCATAATTTACCCCCTTAGTTCCCCTTTAATAGCTGTTTAACCATTTCTGCATCCTCAGCATCGGCTTCCAGTTTTATGTGCTCAACATTTACGGCGTCTTCGAAGCCGCCTGATACCAGCGTGACGTCGCTGATAGGCACTTCCACAATGTCTTCTGCTTCGTTGGTCTTTATCTTGACCTTTACGCTCTCCTTTATCACGTTGTTTGCTACAACCTGGCCCCTGCCTAGCGGTGTGTTGACAACCGAGTTTACTTTAGGGAGTCTCTTTCTTATTCCTTCATATGTTTCCTGCTCGTAATTAAGGCAGCACATCAGCCTGCCGCATATCCCGGAAATCTTTGTCGGGTTGAGGGAAAGGCTCTGCTCCTTCGCCATCTTGATTGAAACCGGCGCAAAATCGCCGAGGAACGAGGAACAGCACATGGTCCTGCCGCAAGGCCCCAGTCCGCCTATCATTTTAGCTTCGTCCCTGACACCGATCTGCCTCAGCTCTATCCTGGTCCTGAAGATAGCAGCAAGGTCCTTGACCAGTTCCCTGAAGTCAACCCTTCCGTCTGCCGTAAAATAGAAAATCACCTTGTTGTTGTCAAAAGTGTACTCAACATCGATCAGCTTCATCTTAAGCTGGTGCTGCTCTATCTTTGACATGCATATCTCAAAGGCTTCTTTTTCCTTATCCTTGTTATCTTTGTTCCTTTTTATATCCTCTGCCGTAGCGATCCTTAAGACGCTCTTCAGCGGGGACACAATCTTGCCGTCCTCCACCTGCTTAGGCGCGATTACGCACTCTCCGAATTCGACCCCTCGCGCTGTCTCAACTATAACATCGTCGAATTTCTTTATATTCAAGCCCTCCGGGGAAAAATAATATATCTTGCCGGCTTTTTTAAACCTAACGCCCACAACTTTTACCATTCTATACCTCCTGCATATTTATCAATAAAGAGTCAAAAACCAATGCGGTGTTGACATTTCTCTCTAATTTTTTTCTCGATTCTTTCACAACTTCAATAATATCACTTAAGCTGTTAAATGAAAACATTTCGGACAAATGTTTTATCGAATTTATTTTATCCGCATTGATGATTCCGTAGGTCTCCCCCGTCTCCTTGTACAGCACCGCATCCCTGATGTAGGACAGAAACCATGTGAACACCTCATCCCACTGGTTTTTGTATTTCATAAGGAAGTCCCCGTATTTGAGCAGTTCGTCAGGCTTCTTGTCTTTTAGCGAAAGAAGTATCTCCAATGCGGTATCCCTTATTTCAACGAAGGACGGATCCTCCTTGTATTTTTCACTTCTTCCTGGAATGCCGTCGCTGAAGGCAGCTATCGCTTCCTTCTCTTCGCCGCTCATGCCAGGATACCTGGCGTCGAGGAAGCTCTTCATTTCCTCTTTGCCGAGCCTGTTCAGTTTGTATATTTCGCACCTTGATTTTATTGTATCGAGCACGGATTCGATGTTCTCGCAAAGGATCAAAATGTATACGCCCTGCGGCGGCTCCTCGATTGTCTTGAGAAGAGTGTTCTGGGCAGCCTCTGTCATTTTATCCATCTCATGGATTATCATGACCTTTTTGTCTCCCTCAAAAGGCTTCTTGTTAGTCTCAGCTATTATGCTTCTGACTTCCTCCACCCCTATGGATTTCTTGCTGCCCTCCAGCCTGAAATACACTATGTCAGGGTACGGCATATCCTTCTCTTTTCCCAGTATTTTCAGCGCTATCGCTTTTGCCATGTTGCTTTTCCCTATCCCGTCCTCGCCAACAATTATGTGTGCGTGATGGAAACGGTCGCTTTTCATGGAATTCACAATCTGAAGCTTAATATTGTCATGTCCTATGATTGAATCAAAAAATATCAACTGCTACCTCCGCTATATCTTTATATATTTATCCACATCCACAACGAAAACAACAGCTCCGCCGACCTCTATCTCCACTGGGAAAGGTATGAATCCGCCTGTCTCGATTGTCGCCGGCGAAGTTGAAACAACTATCTGCTCCCTGGTCCTGCACACCTCTTCTATCCTTGCCAGGACATGATTGACTTTTTCGTCGTCCACGCCGATTATAAGCGTTGTATTGCCTTCTTTCAAGAAACCGCCAGTTGTGGCAAGCTTTGTAACCCTGAACCCTTCTTCGTTGAGCGTGTCGTTGAGGTTTGCCGCGTCATCATCCTGAACAATGGCGAATATCAATTTCATTAGAAATCATCTCCCTACATCATATTAATAACTCTTGAATATATCTCCTCGTGTATATCGTCTATGTCCCTGAGGTCGCCTGAATCCAGGCAGCTGATCCTGATCCAGCCGTATTTCTCTGCAACAAGACAGGAACTCTCATGGGATTTCTGCAGAAAGACAGGATCCTTTTCATGAATATCCTTGTCCTTCTCGCCGTTGATTTTGTTTGACCTGTTCTCCATCAGCCTCCTGCTGCAGGAAGGATCAACATCGAGAAATATGACGCAGTCCGGCACAGGCAGTCCCAGCTTGACGAATTCGTAATCCCAAAGCCAGTCGAGGAAGCTCTCGCGCTGGGCAGGATCATCTATCTTCGAAGCCTGATGAACCATATTCGCGGTGGTGTACCTGTCGGCCAGGACTATCCCGCCTGCCAGATAGAAATCCTCCCACTCCTTTTTATAGGATGCATACCTGTCTACGGCATAGAAGCTTGAAGCCGCAAAGGGATTGACATCCTCCGGCCTGCTGCCGAATTCCCCGCCGAGGTACATTTTGACAAGCGCAGAGGAATCGCTTCCGTAGTTTGGGTACTCAACCTTTCTTATGCTGAACCCGTCTTCCGCCAGCCTGTCAAAAAGCTTCTTAGCCTGAGTGGCTTTTCCGCTGCCGTCGCTTCCTTCTATGACAATTACCTTACCCTTTTTCACTGTATCCTTATCCACAATTTACCTCCGCTTATCTATCCCTGATTATTTCAATCTGCCTTTTTTCGTTTATCCCTATCACTTTAACTCCATTATCGATAAAGCACTTCATGATTTCAACATGTTTTTTGCTGATCTCCTCCCCCGGCATAAGCAGGGGAATACCTGGCGGATAAGGCACAATGCTTCCGCCGCATACCTTGCCTTCCGCTTCCAGGAAGCCTATGCGCTCCTTCGCGGCTCCAAGCGCATCGTGAGGGAGCATCTTCAGTTCCGGGATGCCGAAGCTGACTGCCCCGTGGCATTCTGCCCTAAGCTCCTCGAAATCGCACTCCCTTAGAGCTGCCAGCAGCCTTTCGAAGTCTTCCTTGCCGTTGAACGGCGACAGTATAAGTATTACATTGGCCCCGTCGCTCATCTCTGCCTGAACGCCTCTTCTGCGGAGGTAATCCAATAGCAGGTGACCGCTGTACCCTTTTTCTACATTTATTATATACCTTGTGGCGTCAATTTCAAATTCTATATCTTCCCTTCCTATTATATGCACATGCTCCAACCGGTTGATCTTGTCCCTGTATCCCGCAGCCGTTTCAAGCAGCTGCCCGTAATCCTCTTCGCCTTTTGTCTCCAGGTAGAACCTGGCATATTCAAGGGAACAAAGGAACAGATAGGAGGGGCTCGTGCTCATGAAGGAATTGTAGTAGAATCTGACCTTGTCCATTTCGGCGGCTTTTCCAACGTGCAGGTAGGCTGTCTGCGTAAGGCTTGGCAGGGTTTTATGAGCGCTCATCACCACCATGTCCGCACCCAGCTTCACCGCGCTCTCAGGCAGCCCTCCGTTTATGCCGAAGTGCGCTCCGTGGGCTGAATCCACAAGGACCTTCACCCCCGCAGCCCTGCACTCCCTTATAACCCTCTCCAGGTCGCAGCAGACACCATAATAATTAGGATATGTTATGACCACGCCTTTTATGTCCCTGTTCTTATTCAGTGTTTCAGAAAAATGCTGCATATCTATTCCCAGTGCCGCATCGTATCTGCCGCTGCACGTATTCCTGATGAATAAGGGCTCCAGCTTCCTCATGATAACTGCGTTGAATATGGATTTATGGCAATTCCTCTCTATGAGGATTTTGTCCCCCTCGTCAAACGTACTGAATATCATTGTAAAGTTGCCCGAGGTGCTTCCGTTGACCAGAAAGAGTGATTCCTCGCTTCCGTAAAGCCTCGATAGAAGCTCCTGGGAACTCCTGATGACGCCTTCCGGATCCTGCAGGTTGTCAAGCCCCTCTACCTCCGTTATGTCGTATTTCAGCATGCCGCCGGCAAATGCTTCCGAAAGAGATGGCAAAAATCCTGCACCGCCCTTGTGTCCCGGTGTGCAGAATAATGAGTTGTTTTCTTTCACATATCTTCCGACCGCTTCAATTATTGGTAGTTTCGACAAAGCTTCCCACCCCTTACCTGCATTTTATACTATTATAACATCATTTTTATTTAAGGTGGTTACAATATAGACAACCTGCCGACATAAGTTATAATATTAGTATAAGATTATAAATTCATCTAGGAGAAAAGATATGATTTCGATATACAAAAGCTCAGAAACTCCGCAAATGCTTCAAGCAATAGATACTATACAGCCGGGCTGCTGGATAAACATGGTGGCCCCCTCCGATCAGGACATACTCCTGATATCCAAGAAGACAGGCGTTCCTGTCGAATTTTTGAAGGCGGCCCTGGACGAGGAGGAGACCTCGCACATCGACGCGGAAGGCGACAACATGCTTGTTATAGTCGACGTGCCCTTCACGGAGATGGAGGCCAATTCGCTGACCTATGACACCTTCCCTCTGGCGATAATACATACCGAATCCTACATAATTACTGTATGCCTTAAAAACAGCAGGATACTGACTGATTTCATAGACGGCAAGATAAAGTCCTTCTTCACCTTCAAGAGGTCAAGGTTCATCCTCCAGATACTGTACAGGGTTGCAGGCTACTTCCTGATATACCTAAGGCAGATAGACAAGAAGAGCATCATGATAGAGAAGAGGCTCCACAGGTCCCTGAGGAACAAGGAGCTTATACAGCTGCTTTCGCTGCAGAAATCCCTCGTATACTTCTCCACGTCCCTGAAGGCGAACGAGGCGACACTGGAGAAAATGCTGAAGCTTGAACTGCTGAAGAAATATCCAGAGGATAAGGATGTGCTCGAGGACGTTATCATAGAGAACAAGCAGGCAATAGAGATGGCCAATATATACAGCAACATCCTTACCGGAACGATGGACTTCTTCGCATCCGTCATATCGAACAACCTTAATATAGTCATGAAGCTTCTTGCTTCCGTCACCATTGTCATGTCAATACCGAACATAATATTCGGATCCTTCGGCATGAATGTGGCCGGCATACCTTTCGCAGAGAGTCCCAGTGCATTCTGGCTCGTGTATGCAGTCGCACTTATAATTTCCATAGTTGTTTTTATAATACTGCGCAGGAAGAGCCTGCTGTAGAAGGAGGTTGTTATCAATGAAATCCATCGTTTTTGCCGGTGGCTGCTTCTGGGGAATCGAAGCGTATTTCAAAAGAATTGACGGCGTGCTGTCCACGGAGGTGGGCTATGCAAACGGAACCGCAAAAAATCCTGACTACAAGATGGTTTGCCGCGGCGGAACGGGATTCGCCGAGGCTTGCCGGATAGACTATGATGAAGGGAGACTCTCCCTGGAAGCGCTTCTGGAAGCCTTCTGGAAAGTAATCGACCCGACCGTCTCAGACAGGCAGGGCCCCGATATTGGAAATCAATACAGGACAGGCATATACTATACCGACCCTGCAGACCTGCCAGCCCTCCTCAGATCAAGGGACCAGGAACAGATCAAGTATTCGAAAAGGATCGTCACGGAGATCCTGCCGCTGGAGAACTTCTACGAAGCGGAGGAGTACCACCAGGATTACCTCGACAAGAATCCGGGCGGCTACTGCCACATTAAACTGTAAAAGAAAATAAGAAAGAGGTAGATAGATTCCTATTTACCTCTTTCTTGCTACTTTTCGAACTATACCCTGCACAGCAATGCCCGCGAAGTCACAAAACACTCTTAAGCACTTTGCCAATGCTGTCATTTATAACAATATCGGCCCTTGAGTCGAAAGGTGTTGAGGACTTGTTTATCAATATGAGTTTGCCGCCCTTGTAATAGGTCACAAGGCCGGCTGCGGGATAGACCACCAGCGATGTTCCCCCTACGATAAGCACATCTGCATCTGAAATATATTTCGCTGCCCTGTTTATAACTTCCGTATCCAGGGCTTCCTCATAAAGCACCACGTCGGGCCTTACGGTTCCGCTGCAGGAATCGCAGTGCGGAACCAGTGACTTGCTTCCGACTATGTAGTCAAGATCGAAGCTTTTGCCGCAGTCGACACAGTAGTTCCTGTGGACGCTTCCGTGGAGCTCCAGCACATTTTTGGAGCCTGAGAGCTGATGGAGTCCGTCTATATTCTGCGTTATGACGGCTTTCAGCTTTCCCCTCTTCTCCAGTTCCGCAAGAGCATAGTGTGCTGCATTAGGCATAGCATCCTTATATATCATCTTATTCCTATAAAAGTTGTAGAACTCCTCCGTATGTGCTTCAAAAAAACTGTGGCTCAGGATGGTTTCAGGTGCATATCTCACTTTTTCCGCGCTGACATACAATCCGTTATCCGATCTGAAATCCGGAATATTGCTTTCTGTCGACACTCCTGCACCGCCAAAGAAGACGATGTTGCTGCTTTTCTGAACTATCTCCCTCAGGTTATCCATACCGTTCACATCTCCTTTTACATTATTTCAGACAGCTCTTCTGAATGTATTCCAGAAATTTCTGTGGAGCCGGCGCAAGCTTCCTGTCCTTGCTTGTAACCAGGTACACGCTGCGTTTTATTACAGGCTTTTCAATGCTGATAGGCACGATGTTGAAGCTGGAGATCGTGCTCAGTTTTGGAACTACGGCTATTCCGTAATTGTTCTCGACAAATCCGAAAATCGTATGATCCTCCTGTATCCTGCATTTTACTATGGGTTCGAAGCCGCTGTCCTCGAACAGCTTTTTCATATGGCTGTAAAGGCCGCTTGTCTCGCTGTAGGCGATATACGGATAGGCTCTCGTTTCTCTCAAATCGATCTTCTTGTGCTTTGCAAGCGGATGATCCTTCGGGACTATGAGGACAAGCTCCTCTTCCGCAATCTCTTTGAACCGGAGGGTTTTCTCCTCATTTATGAACGAGGATATCGCGATGTCGCACTTCCCTTCCTTCAGGAGATTGACAACTTCCCTGCTGGTATTCTGCTCCAGGTTGAAGGTTATGTGCTCATTGCCTTCAATTTTGGAAAATGACGACACAAGCTTCGGGATGAATTTGTGTCCCATCGTATATATGAATGCCAGATCCACAACGCCGTACATAGGGCTGCCGTAATTCTTGACGATTTCCGCGCCGGCCTCGAGTTCCCCTATGCTTCTATTCACATATTCATAAAAAGTTTGTCCATATTTTGTCAACACGACATTTCTTCCCTTTTTTTCAAAAAGGGGCGTGTTAAGTTCCTTCTCAAGGCTCTTGATTGAATACGTCAGAGACGGCTGCGAAATGAAGAGCGCTTCCGCCGCTTTTGTGAAATGCTGCAGCTCTGCAAGCTTCTGAAAATAATACAGCTGGTTTAGATTCATTGCAATCACTCCTTTAATAGATTTTATCACAACACATAGACAAAATCTATTAATATTAAAAATAGATACTATTAGACTTATGGATGGATGTTAATTATACTTTAAATGGGCAGAAATTTAACGATGAAGTTAAACAATTAACATATATTTTAGGAGGGCATTAAAAATGGGGAAAATACCAGTTACAGAAAGAGTTACAGGACACACCGAGCTGATAGGTTTGCTTGCTTACCCTATCAGGCACAGCATGTCACCGACTATGCATAACGAAGCACTGAAGAAATTAGGGCTGGATTACGTATATGTAGCTTTAGAAGTGGACAGCGAATCACTTGAAGATGCAGTAAAAGGACTCCGAGCCATGAGGTTCAGAGGCTGCAACGTTTCAATGCCAAATAAACAGAGGATCATTCCATTATTGGACAAAGTGTCTGAAGAAGTGGAATTGACCGGCGCAGTTAATACTGTTGTAAACGACAACGGTACCTTGACCGGCTACTGCACAGACGGAATCGGCTGCATGCGCGCACTTTCAGAAGAAGGCGTGGTCGTTAAAGGGACTAAAATCACCATACTCGGGACAGGCGGAGCAGGAACTGCAATCATAGCCCAGGCTGCTTTGGACGGAGCTGCTGAATTGTCAATATTCAACCGCAAGGACGAATTCTGGGACAAGGCAGTAGAGACCGTTAAGAAAATAAACGAAAAAACAAGCTGCAAAGCTACGCTTTATGCACTGGAAGACCAGGACAAGCTCAGGGCGGAAATAGCTGATAGCGCTATATTAATAAATGCAACAGGCGTAGGGATGAAGCCGCTGGAAGGACAGTCACTTATAACTGACCCTGCTATGCTGAGGCCTGACCTGGTAATACACGAATGCATCTACTCACCGAGAGAGACAGCGCTGCTTAAGCTTGCAAAAGAAGTTGGCTGCAAAAAGGCATTGAACGGCCTCGGCATGATGCTTTACCAGGGTGCTGCCGCTTTCAAGCGCTTCACAGGTCAGGATATGCCGATAGAATACATGAAGGATCTTTTATTCTAAACAAAAAGGAGAAAGAATATGAAAACAGTTCAGGTTAAAGATGTAATATTCAACGAGGGATCCCCTAAAATCTGTGTTCCACTGGTAGGCAAAACAGAAGCTGAAATAATTGATGAGGTGAATTTCTTGAGTTCAGTTGATTTCGATCTGGCGGAGTTCAGGGTTGACCACTACGAGTTTGTGGAAGATTTCGGCAAGGTCCAGACTCTTTTAAAGAAAATCAGAGGGAACTACAGCAAACCGCTTCTTTTCACATTCAGAACAGCTAAAGAAGGCGGAGTTCACGAAATGAGCGAAGATAAATATTTTGCACTCAACAAGGCAGCTATTGAAAGCGGATGCATAGATCTTGTTGACGTGGAACTGTTCAGCACTCCTGAGGAAATAAACAGCCTCATCAAACTGGCAAAAGAGAAGAATGTCAAAGTAGTGATGTCAAACCATGACTTCTTCAAAACGCCTGCAAAAGAAGAGATCGTAAGCAGGCTTGTAATGATGCAGGAGTACGATGCAGATATAACAAAAATCGCTGTGATGCCTCAGTCCGAGGAAGATGTTTTGACCCTTCTCAGCGCAACACTGGAGATGAAAAAGGTTAAGGGCGACAGGCCATGCATCACAATGTCCATGGCATCGCTTGGAGTAATCTCAAGATTGTCAGGAGAGTTATTCGGCTCCTGCATGACATTTGCAGCTGCAAGACAGATTTCCGCACCGGGACAGGTAAGCGTTAAGGACGCAAGACACATACTAGACGTTCTTAAGCTTTCCTAGGCAGCAGGATCAAATTAGTTCGAGGAGGAACAAAATGAAAAGCAACTATCCAAATCTTCTATCACCAATTACAATCAACGGAATGACGTTGAAAAATAGAACAGTAATGCCTCCAATCGGAAGCAACTTCGCCACCGTGAACGGGGAAGTATCCGAGGAGATGATCAAGTACTACGAATTAAGAGCAAAGGGCGGCACGGGCCTTATAATCGTTGAAAACATGTGCGTTGATTTCCCGATGGCAACCAACGGAACAAAACAGTGCAGGATCGATGACAACCAGTTCGTACCCGGGCTGTATACATTGGTTGAAAGGCTTCACTCTTACGGCGCAAAGGTTTCCGTTCAGCTTAACCACGCAGGAGCATCAGCTTTTGCATTGAGATTGAACGGCGCGCAGCCGGTTTCATCATCAAACATCCCTTCAAAGACAGGCGGGGCTGTTCCAAGACCTTTGACATTAGAAGAGATGAAAGCCATCGCCAAGAAATTCGGTGAGGCTGCAGCAAGGGCGCAGCTGGCAGGCTTCGACACAGTTGAAATCCACTGCGGACATTCATACCTGCTGAACCAGTTCCTCTCTCCTCTGTTCAACGACAGAAAGGATGAATTCGGCGGATGCGCCGAAAACAGGGCAAGATTCCCTAAGATGGTCATAGACGCAGTAAGAGCCGCAGTAGGCCCTAGGTTCCCTATCGACATAAGAATCAGCGCTGCCGATATGATCGAAGGCGGAAACACACTGGAAGATTCCCTCGAATTGCTGGAATACCTTCAGGAAAATATTGATTTCATCAACGTTTCTATAGCACAGAACGACAACCTTTACCTGCAGCACGACAAGATGAGCCTTCCGGAGGGCTGGAGGAGCTACATGGCTAAAGCAGTCAAGGATAAATTCAACAAACCGGTTATTACATCCGGCAACTTCCGTTCAGCAAATGTTTGCGAAGATACTATAGCAAACGGAGATGCAGACCTTATAGCTATGGGCCGTGGCCTGATCGCAGAACCATACTGGGCAAACAAGGTAGCGAACGGGGAAGAAAAGCTTCTCAGAAGGTGTATCTCCTGCAACATAGGATGCGCAGACCACCGTCTGGCAAAATCACAGCCTATCCGCTGTACGATCAACCCGGACCTTTTATTTGAAGATGCTTACATGGAAAAACAGGTCAGGAAGCCTGTAAATGTTGTGGTAATAGGCGGCGGCACTGCAGGCTTGGAAGCTGCATGCACAGCTGCAGAAGTAGGCTGCAGCGTGACATTGTTCGAAGAAAAGGACAGATTGGGCGGACTTGCCTGGCTGATAGGAACAGTACCTGCAAAGGAAAGGATCCACTACTTCGTGGAATACCTCGAAAACAGGGCGGCAGCATTGCCTAACCTTGCGGTTAAGCTCAATACAAAAGCTACAACAGAAGCAATCGATGCGCTGAATCCAGACCTTATCGTAAACGCAACAGGCTCAAAGCCTCTTCTTCCTCCAATAGCCGGACTGAAGGACAGGGTAGACAGGGAAGATTCGAAAATCAAATCGACATTCGGCTTCATCAACAACATAGCTTCTTTTGAAGACTGCAAAGGCAAGAAGGTGGCAGTTGTGGGCGGCGGAGCAGTTGGTCTTGACGTTGTAGAATTCTTCGCCGAAAGAGGAGCGGACGTTGCGGTTATAGAAATGCTTCCTGTAGTGGGAAAAGACCTCGACACAAACACAAAACTCGATATCTACAACACAATAAAGGTTCACAACGTAAAAGTCATGACAAACACTGCACTCCAGGTTGTAAATGACGACTCCTTCACTGTAAAAACTCCTGAAGGAGCTATAGTGGACATGGACTTCGACTACGGCTTCGTATGTCTCGGAATGAGATCAGAAAACGCTGAATTCCCGGCTGTGGAGGCGTATGCTGCAGAAAAGGGAGTCAGGGTATTCAACAACGGAGACAGCGGAAGAGTAAGAAGAATAATCAACGGAATTGAAGAAGGCAGAAATATAGTGAAGACACTGGAAGTAATGGGAGCTTTCAAATAAGCTTGAACCGATAAAAGGGGACGCATATCAAAATAATGGTATGCGTCCCCTTTTAATATGCTTTTTTAATCCAGCGAGGAAAGCTTCCCTATAATTTCCTCGCACACCTCATGAACGGTCTTGCCGTCAGTCTCTACGATTATATCCGCCGCCTTAAGATACTTCTCCCTGCGCTTCTCCATAAGCCCCGCTATGAACTCCACATTCATGTTGTTCCTGAGTATAGGCCTCTCATCGCTGTCCCTGACCCTCTCTAGCGTGGTTTCCGGTGTGGCGGTCAGAAGGACCACCCGGCCGTTCTTCTTCATGCTGGCTATGTTCCCCTCCCTGAGGACTATGCCTCCCCCGCAGGACACGACAAGCTGGTTCCGCTTCTGCAGCTCGGCCAGGGTGCTGCTCTCGCAGTTCCTGAAGTACTCTTCGCCGTATTCCTCAAAGATACTGTTGATGCTCATGCCTTCCTTCCGGGCAATGAGTTCGTCAATTTCAACTCTTTCAAGGCCAAGCATGCTGCCAAGGCATTTTGACACTGTTGTCTTACCTGCCCCCATGAAGCCCACCAGGAATATATTGTGCTGGAACAAATCTTTCATATGCTATTCTCCCTATGATTCGGATTTTTAGGTTTAACAAAAGACGCTAACAATATAATTGTCAGCGTCTGCATTTTTCAGGATAATTATAGCCTAAGCTATTGGATTATGCAACGGAGTTTTTCTTGCCTACCCCCTGCTTCTTGAATTCCAGGTTTACGTAAACCGCTATGAGTATGCCCACGAGTGTTACTCCCATGTTCAGAAGCAGTACGTACAGTGGTCCGTTTTCTGCACCGCCTGCTTTTGAAAGCATCCCGGCGATGTTCAGGATTATGAAGTTAGCCAAGCTTGATGCTATCATGACTATCGAAGTGATCTTGCCCTTGTGCGCAGGGAAGAATGAGTTAGCGGTTGAAACCGCGAGCTGGAGAACTCCGCCTGCTGCAGCGTATCCAAGCACAAAGCCTGCTACCAGACAGATTCCAGGGGTTCTTACCAGGTACACTATCGCAAGCATAGCGAATGATATTGCCGGGTAAAGAACGAGTATGTGAACCGGCTTGAGAATCTTCTTGACGAGAACTGCAGTAACAAGTATTGCCGCCATTGTTCCCATTGCGTAGTATGACTGTATGTCCTTAGGATTAGCCAGTCCGTACAGCTTGCCTAATTCCTGGTTGCAGTTCAGCCACAGCTGGAATGTTGAAGTTATTGTGAAGCCAAGTGATATTACTGCTATGCTGACCGGCGTGAATTTCATCTTTTCCGGTTTTGCCTTAGCGCCTTCTGCCGCACCGGCAACAACGTTTCTAGGAGGGAACTTCATGAATGCGATGAGCAATCCATCGATGGCAAGAGCTGCGCCGGTAACATAGAATATAGTCTGGTATGACATAGCTGATGCCGCTATAAAGCCTATTATGAACGGAAGCACAAACTGTCCGATTGATATTGAGAACTTTGTGAACATGTTTGCCACGTCGCCGGATTCTGTGAATATCTCAAGTAGTGTAGGCGTAACGCAAGTGTCAAGGAACGAGTTGGCTGCACCGCCTAATAATGCGAATATGTAGGCAACCTGCATTGTCGGTGCCATAACTATACCAACGAAGTATGCTACATACAATACGATACCGATCAGACCTGATATTCTTCTGCCGAACTTGTCTGACAGGGGGCCTGCTATTGGAAGGGTTATGAGTCGTCCCAGTCCTAATGCTGCAATAACTGCGAGAACTATACTTACGTCAAAAGCTCCTGTTGCAAGCTTTTCCGCCCCCCAGGCTCCTGCGAAGTTCTGCTTGTACTGTCCTAGAATTGATACCCCTATACCATGTACAAAGTACGTGAAGTATAAAGCTAGCGCGGTTGGAATATACTTTTTAGTGTTCATCTCTCTTTTTTCTCCTTTTTTTTGTTAATTTTAAACTTTTTATAATTGCATTTATGGGCCGGATTCAAATGTTACTTGTAGAACTCGTTATATACTTCGTCTGCAGGCATTTCCAGTCCTGTGTACAGCTTGAATGCTGCAGCTCCCTGCCACAGGAGCATGCCTATGCCCCCTACTATTTTGCTGCCGGCAGCTTCCGCCTCCTCCAGCATCTTCGTTGTCTTAGGATTGTATACTGTGTCTGCTACCACGAGGTCATTTCTGTATACGCTCTTGTCTTTTATGAGCGATTCTTTTTCCAGCGGATGCATTCCAACCTTGGTTGAATTGATCAGTATATCACTTGAATCAATTTCTTCCTTCAGTTTTGCTTCATCCTCCAGGGGATATACATTTACAACACATTCGGGAACTTCCTTCTTCAGCTTTGCTGCTGTTTCAAGAGCTCTTGGGTAAAAAGCATCGTCTATGTTGAAAATCGAAATCTCCTTTGCTCCGTCCAGCGCCAGCTGTACCTGGATGGCTGAGCCTGCTCCGCCTGCTCCCATGATGGTGATTTTCTTGCCTTTAACTTCAACGCCATTTTCAGCCAGGTTCCGGACAAAGCCTGTTCCGTCAGTATTATGGCCTGTAAGTCTGCCGTTGTCATTCACCATGGTGTTCACAGCCCCGATGATCCTTGCTGCCGGCGAGAGTTCATCCAGGTATTCCACAACCGCAGTCTTGCAGGGCATTGTCACGTTTGAGCCCTTTATTTTGAATGTCTTTATCGCCGCTATAGCATCCGGGAGTTTATCCAGAGTGATGTCAAAAGCCATGTATCCGTAATCCAGTCCTGTTTTCTGAAAGCTGAAGTTGTACATTGCCGGTGAGCCCGAGTGGTCTACCGGTGAACCGATAAGGCTGTAGAGCCCTGTATGTCCTGTAATACGTCTTTCCATATCCCAAATCCCCCTTAGTAATGTTTATCTTATAGGTTTATGACTACATCGTATGCTTCTTTTGTAGCATCCAGCGCTTTTCGTGCCCTTGTTGCGTCTCCTATAACGAATGTTTCAGGAACTATCTTCTTAACAGCTTCGCTTATAGGATCGTAGTTACGTGCTCCCATAGCGAGAATTACTGAATCGAAGCCGTCAAGACGGTGTAATTCCTCAGTTGCTACATCTTTATATGAAACCCCGCCTTCGAAGAACTCTGCAACTGCAGCGCCTGTCACGGATTTAATGCCGTACTCTGCAAAATCCTTCATAAGGAATATCCTGTGCTCTGATATAACGTCTGGAGCTACCGCATCACGCATTTCAATGACAGTGACGTCATGGTGCTGTTCTCCAAGGAATGCTGCAGTCTCAGCTCCGACCATTCCGCCTCCCACAACAAGAACCTTTTTGCCGCAGGCGTCTTTTCCTGCAAGAAGGTCTACTGCGTGGATCAATCCTGAATCATGGATTCCCGGGATGTTAAGGACCAGCGGTCTTGCGCCTGTGCATATTATTACCGAATCGGGAGCGACTTCCTTCACGAGTTCAGGAGTCACTTCTGTGTTCATATTTATTTTTACTCCATACATTTCACATTTCTTAACATAGCTTCTCACCATATTTGTAAGGTCGCCTTTTCCTGGAGGGAATGCTGCAAGCCTCATCTGTCCTCCGAGCACGTCCGATGCTTCATATAATCCAACATCGTGGCCCCTGTGCGCTGCAAGTGCCGCTGCGTACAATCCCGCCACGCCGCCGCCTGCAACCATTACCTTTTTTGCCTTTTCCGCTGGCTTGACTTCGCCTTCGTGTCCGACCATAGGATTGACCAGGCATGTTATAGGCTGTCCCTGGAACATGTTGGGAACGCAGCCCTGGAGACACGCTATGCAAGGGTTAAGCTCATCAAGCTTGCCTGCTGCAGCTTTGTTTGGCGTGTGAGGATCAGCTATGCTCTGACGTCCGAATGCCACGAGGTCTGCTCTTCCTTCCCTGACCATAAGCTCCGCAAAATGAGGTTCTGTGTAACGTCCTACTGTTATTACAGGGATGCCAACCGCACGCTTGACCTCGGTTGCCTGGTCAGCGTTCAATCCGCTGTGAAGAACTGTCGGAGCCCACATGTACTGGTCTCGGATGTGCACAGCTCTTGAAACGTGGATCGCATCGACGCCGCAGTCTTCAAGGTATGCTGCTATTACGGCAGCATCGTGAACATCCAGTCCTCCGTCGACTTCATCTGATCCGTTTATTCGGCATATTACCGCTATTGAATGCCCAACCTTTTTGCGTATGTTTTCTATTATTAGTTCAACTATTCTCATCCTGTTCTCGAAGCATCCGCCAAATTCGTCAACCCTCTTGTTTGTCCTTGGTGAAAGGAAGGTGCTTACCAGGTATCCGTGCGCGCAGTGCACTTCAACCGCATCTATTCCTGCCTTCTTTGCACGAAGCGCCGCATCTCCGTAGAACTCTATGAGCTGGTAGATTTCTTCCCTTGTCATTTCCTGCGGCATGTCTTTTCCGTAAACTGAGGGTATTGCTGAAGCTGCCTTTATAGGGAACCCTGCAACCTTTGCATTTCCGTCCGGGCCTGCATGCTGAAGCTGCACTGATATTTTTGCGCCTTCTGCATGGCATGCGTCTACGACTTTCTTGAAGCTTTCTATTGTGCTGTCATTGAAAAGGCATGGCTTGCGCGCTCCTCCTTTTGCTACAGGGGATACAACCGTGGCTTCGAAAGTTATCAGTCCGAATCCTCCTCTTGCACGTTCACGGTAGTAGGCTAAGGATCTTTCGCTCATTGTTCCGTCAGTGTTTGCAAAGTTATTTCCCATCGGTGAAACAACGAAACGGTTTGGAACCTCCATTGGTCCTATTTTGATTGGTTGGAACATTGCCTTGAATTTCATTAATTTAATACCACCTTTATATATATATATTCTACAAATTACGTTTGTTAATATTTTATTTTTCGAACTTTTTTACCAAAAATTTATCAAACTTCAGTTTACGAACTTATTATATTACACGAACTTATAGAAAACAAATTGATTACATGCCGTTAATCTATAGTTTTTTTGTATAGTTTTTAGGCGCAAATAAGGCCGGCATTTCTATGCCGGCCTTTGGTTTGGCTCTTAACAGGACTGTTTCCAAGACATTTCATACCCTGTCTAAATAATAACTTTGTTAAGCGTTTACATTCAGCTGCCTGTTCTATTTAATTTTTGAAGCATCGATAACAAATTCTTTCAGCTCGTGCACTATAGGCGGGAGATATCTGTCCTTGAGCATTGCCAGATAAAAATTCCTCTCCCATTTAGGGCTGGTTAGCTGAAGGGCTTTCAGAGCCATGGAACTCAGTATAGGCATGTTCGGGCATACAGCTATTCCGAAGCCGTTTGCCACAAGCCCTGCGACCACCTCATCTTCCTCGACCTCATAGGCAACCAGAGGTCTTGCGCCTATCTGCCTGAACAAACCTTCTATGACCGGCCGGAGACCGCTTTTTTGGGAAAATACTATCTGCGGATAAGGGATAGTGTCTATAAGGTCTACGGAATCTCTTGCTGCCAGCGGGTGGTCCAGCGGAACTATCATCACCAGATCCTGCCTGGCCATCGGGATGAACTCTATCTCCGGCTCCGAATCCAGTTTTGAACAGAATGCGA
The DNA here is from genome assembly GCA_017861315.1 of Bacillota bacterium. GTDB lineage: Bacteria > Bacillota > Clostridia > Clostridiales > Clostridiaceae > UBA699. Next base: position 84,441 of record JAGFXP010000006.1, read on the forward strand.
TATCATATTTCTTGTCCTTTAGCCCCCGGATAAGGTCTGCAGACAAACCTGTGTGGAAGTGGAACTCAATATCCTTCCCGCCGTGCAATTCCATGAAATCATGTATTACCCTAGGTATGTAGTCTGTTCCCAGCGTTCGCAGAAAAGCCAGGTCGATTCGGCCTTCACCGGTGCTGGTCATTTTAAGGTTCTTTATGCCTTCGTCCAGTATCACCAGTGATTTCTCCACATCCTCCAGGAACATTCTTCCGCTCTTTGTCAAAACTATATTTCTTCCGTCCTTTTCGAAAAGCGGCACTCCAAGCTCTTCCTCAAGCGAAGAGATTGCATGGCTAAGACTTGGCTGCGTAATCATCAATTCTTTTGAAGCTTTAGTATAATGCTCTAAGTGAGCCAAAGTTACAAAATAACGCAAATGGTATAAATTCACATCACTACCTGCTTTCCATTGTTTTTTTGTTATATTATAGCATTAACCATATGCAAAATCTATGAATTGTTACAATATTATCAATTTGTTTTCTATAGTTTACTGTATTATAATAAGCACGAACCAATTTATTTCAGGAGGTATTATGATGGAAAGTCGTATTTCGGGAAAAACCCGCATGCTGGGTATCATAGGTACGCCCGTAGACCACTCGATGTCCCCGGTCATGTATAACTACAGTTTTGCAAAAGCAGGGATAGACTATGCCTATTTCGCATTTGATATTCCAGAAGTGAAAGTGCCAGATGCAATAGCTGCTATAAAAACCTTTAATATGAGAGGCGCAAATGTGACAATGCCCTGCAAGACAGCCGTAGTAAGGTTCATGGATGAACTGTCCCCGGCCGCCCGCATTACGGGTGCTGTCAATACAATAGTGAACGAAAACGGCAGGTTGACTGGCCACATGACTGACGGCGTGGGCTTTGTCCGGAACCTTAAGGAGCACAACGTTGATATAAGGGACAAGAAGATAACCATAATAGGCACCGGCGGCGCCGGAACTGCTATCCAGGTCCAGTGCGCACTGGATGGAGCCAGAGAGATTTCGGTGTTCAACATGAAGGACTCTTTCTTCGCGAGAGCCAATGAGACATTTGAGAAGATACGGAAAGAAGCCCCAGGCTGCGTACTTAACATATACGACCTGCAGGATGCGGATAAGCTCAGGGAGGAAATCGCGACCAGCGACATCCTGCTCAATGCAACCAGGGTAGGCATGCACCCTCTGGAAGGCAAATCAGTGATCGCGGACACGAGCATTTTCAAAAAAGATCTGGTCGTAGTGGACTGCATCTACAATCCTTCCAGGACAAAGCTCCTGGCCGATGCCGAAGCTGCTGGCTGCAAGGTAATAAACGGCCTCGGAATGCTTCTGTGGCAGGGTGCTGAATGCTTCAACCTGTATACCGGACTTGAGATGCCTACAAAAGAGGTCGAAGAGCGATTTTTTAGATAAAAGGAGTTTGAGAATATGAAGCTGGTATCAAAAAGAATCTTAAAAGAAGGCAAAATCGAAGAATTCATAAATGTTTTCAAGGAATTGACCGGCCCGTCAAGAGCAGAGGAAGGCTGCCTGTCCTACGAGCTTTTTCAGGACCAGAAGGATCCAAGGGTGTTTTCCATAATTGAGGAATGGGCAGACCAGGAAGCTCTTGATGAACATAAAAAAGCTGCCCACTTCGTGAAGCTTGTTCCGGCACTGGATGAGCTGACTGAAAAGAAGCTTGATTTCAACATATACAACAAGGTAGTATAATCAACCCCTGTAAGAAGAGGAAAGCCGCTGAAAGGTGTTTCCTCTTCTTGTTTTTTTGCTGCGGCAGGTTCTTGTATACAAATTTAACCAGCGACTTTATAATGGAATTAGTGCTGGTTGTAGGAATTGTTCGTTTTTAAATCATTGACTAAACGAATATTTGTAGATTGTTATGCAAATACAATTAAGGGGAAATCAGATTGGTAATCGATTGGGAACTCATTATAATATCAACATTGCTTACAGTTGTGTTAGGATTTTTAAGTTGTAATGGATTCTATTACGCTTTTAAAAAATATGAAAGGAATGAAGAGGATAACTTTACTGCTATTGATTTTGATAGTACCGCATCTTTCCCTATTTTTTTAGGAGCACTATTTATTATATTTGACGTAATCTTGTGGATTTCAAAAGCAATTTTCCCTAATAGAGTGCATCTGGCGGTAGTTAGAATAGTAGCTTTTTTAATAGGAGTGATTTTTCTTTTGCCAATATTTATTTTGTGGTTAATTGTTCTAAAATTGTAGTGCTTTTTTATTGCACATTTGTAGTTAATAACGAAATAAAACTAGGAGGGATATATATGACGCCGTCACAGATATACGTAGCAGTAGTTATTATTATTATCTTTATAGCTATGTTGTTTATTGGTAACAAAAATTCAAAACCTAAAAGACTCAGCCTACTAGCTTCCATTGCATTTGGATTTATAGTTGCGGGAATTGTTTTTGGCGAAAACAGAATAATTAGCTATAGTTTGTTTATACTTGGAATAATCCTATCGGTAGTTGATGCGTATATAAGATCAAAAAAATAATGGCTAAACTAATTGATATTAGTGAACATTTTTCTTATATGACGAGTAAATTAGTTATATTATAAGGAGTTTAATTAGTAGTATATATGACAAGGAGCAAGTATATGAAGACAAAAATGAAATTTTTATTAGCAATGCTGATACCGAGTTGTATCATTTGGTTTATAGGATATGGACTGATAATTGCTGGAAATAAAGCAGGATATGCTATTGAAATAATAGGTGCAATATTGAGTTATATGCTCATCATTAAATTGATTATAGTATTAATAACAAAGAAAAAGGTTAGATTTCTACTGATTACTATTCTTACGATTTATTTTAGTTCCGACATACTATTAAACTCTTATTATTCGTTAATGTAGGAAAAAAAGCTTATCCGTAATAAATCCTAAATCCGTTTTGTAGGGTATAACGAATTAGAGGACGGTGTAATGACTGACGAACAATTTTATTAAATTGTTCGCTACGCTAATTCAATGTAACGAATCTTTGTAAAATATTACGAATTACATGTATTAATGCGTATTTGAAGACGATTTATGAAATAGTAGAGTAACTTAATAATAATCCGTGCTGATAGCTACTCAAGGATACGCAATGACTCTGATTGGTTTTTTATTACTGTTTTTCAACGTTCTTAGCTACCTGCTAGGTTGGGAAAGTAGAAACTCCGCCTTTACGATACTGGGGTTAATATTTGTTGCTGTAGGATTGAAGCAGGCTCGAAAGCCTTAGTTCACACTTTTAAAATATCGCGTCCTTTGAGATATGTCAACGAATGAAGGCAGGTGCGTAATGCTTGCTGTGTCTCGACAATATCCACAGGGAGAGGAAAGCTGACACTTTCTCCTCCCATTTTTTTACCCTTAAGCTGTCAGAACCGCACAGCGGTGATGTATAATAAACCTGTAACTTAAGAAATATTTAAGAAATACATCAAGTTGTTTGTAAGTTTTGTCCTGTACCATGAGTGTATAGGCTTTTGATTGGAGGATGCAACGATGGAAAATGCAAAGATTCTGGTGGTTGACGATGACAGGGAGATAGCGGTCGCGATCGAACGCCTTCTTATGCTTGAAGGCTTTGAGGTTGTGAAAGCCTTCAACGGACTTGAAGCCCTCGACGCGCTATGCACCGACGGTATCAGCCTTATCATACTTGACGTCATGATGCCCAAACTAGACGGACTGTCAACGACGCTGAGGATCAGGGAGAAGAAAAACATCCCTATAATAATACTGTCGGCAAAATCCGAAGACAGCGACAAAATACTCGGGCTGTCCATGGGCGCCGACGACTACGTCACGAAGCCATTCAATCCGCAGGAGCTTGTCGCAAGGGCGAAGAGCCAGCTCCGCAGGTACATGCATCTTGGCGTCATGGGGAGCAGTCCGCATTCGACGCAGATCAAGTCGGGGGGCCTGTGCCTCGACAAATCTTCCAAGCTGCTCACTGTTGATGGCGAGGCTGTGAAGCTGACCGCAAAAGAATACGGCATACTAGAGCTGCTTATGGAGAATGCGGGGACGGTTTTTCCTGCAGAGAAGATTTACGAATCAGTCTGGCAGGAACCCGCGTATTCCGTCGAGAACACAGTGATGGTGCACATAAGGCGGATCCGCGAGAAGATCGAGATAAATCCTAAAGAGCCTAAATACTTAAAGGTGGTGTGGGGAATTGGCTACAAAATTGAAAAGCTTTAGCAGGAGCAAAACTGCTAAGATCTCAGCATTCCTGGTGGTGATGCTATGTTTATCGCTGTCTGTGGTGCTGGCTCAGTACGGCATGTATAAAGACCTGAATCCGGAAACATTGTTGGCTAAAGAGTACAGGCAGAGCAGCACTTTCAATCAGGATGAAGTATACAGTGCGTTCATGGAGGCCGAGGCCATAATTGTCCGGGGCGAGGCTCCTCAGGAGAGTCTCCCTTACTATTACTACATTTCAGACGGAAGCAGGACATATTCGAATGCGGGGGATGCAGGCAAGGCCTTTTTCGAGAAGTACGACAAGGCATTCTATTCCTTCGAGAACGGCGTCTGGTCTGTCGGCACGAACACCTATGCCGGCTCAGGCAGCTATTACGGCTTCGGAAGCAGCTCATATACTGCATACATAGCATTTCCTGACGAATATCTTGCAGTGCAGCAGGCGCAATGGCAGTCGGAACGGGACCAGACGGTTCCCGTAGCAGCCGGTATAGCCGCCAGCCTTGTACTGGCTCTGGCCATGATAATATTTTCTGTTTCTGTCACAGGAAGGATGCCCGGGGATGAAGAGCTGCACCCCGGAAAGGCTGACAGGATCTATTCCGACCTGCTGCTGTGTTCATTCATCCCTCTCGGCCTTATATGGCTTTCAGGCCTCGGCATTACTGGCAATTTCGACAGGTACCAAACTGCCGGCGAAATAGGATCCGGACAAGTGCTTTCTATGCTTTGGGCAGGCAGCCTGACAGCCCTTGTTACATTTGCCTGCGGGATCGTCCTCCTTGCCCTGGCCCGCAAAATCAAAGGAAAGGTGTTCATTAAGCACAGCTTAGTGTATGCAGCTTCCGACAGGACCTTTGATTTTTTCAAAAGCCTCTTCGACGGAAGAAGATTCAAGAAATACCCTCTTACAAAATCGCTCTTCTACAGGCAGCTTGTGTTTATCGCGGCAAGTCTCATACTGGTATCCATGACCCTGGCATTTTTTCCTGCGATTGTGCTGGAGGCTGTTGTCATATACTGGTACATACAAGGCAACAACAGGACCTTTGAGGAGATAAACAGAGGCTTCAGCGAAAGTCTTGAGGAGCAGATGAAATCCGAACGGATGAAGATCGCTCTTGTTACGAATGTGTCGCATGACCTAAAGACGCCGCTTACCTCTATCATAAGCTACGTTGATCTGCTGTCCAAGGAAGAGGGGCTTTCCGAAACTGCAAGGGATTACGTGAGGATTCTAGCCGAAAAGTCAAACAGGCTCAAGAATATCGTATCGGACCTATTCGACCTTGCAAAAAGCACCAGCGGCGACATATCCCTTGAACTTGAAAGCCTGGATATTAAAAAGCTTATCGAGCAGACCCTGGGCGATATGGAGGACGAAATTGAGAAATCAGACCTTCAGGTGGTCGCAAAGCTTCCTGAGCATCCGGTGGTGATAATGTCCGACGGAAAAAAGCTATACCGCGTGTTCCAGAATGTGCTGGACAATGCTCTGAAATATTCGCTGAAAGGTACAAGGATATTTGTCGAACTCACTGAAGATAGTGGCAAGGTTACCGCTTCAGTAAAAAACATTGCCGGCTACGAAATGGACTTCAGTGCCGATGAAGTTCTGCAGCGTTTCTCACGCGGCGACAAGTCTCGTACAACCGAAGGAAGCGGCCTCGGCCTCTCCATAGCAGAAAGCTTCACAAATGTGTGCGGCGGAGACTTCAATGTCGATATAGAGGGCGATATGTTCAAGGTCGCTGTGATTTTCTAACAGCAAAAGGGAAGTCTGAACGACTTCCCTTTCGCTGTCCCTAAATTAAGCAGTTGTTTCAACTATACCGCCTTCTTCTGATTTTCCTTTATTGAACTGCATGTTGATGAACAGCGCCAGAAGGACTCCGACGATTGTTATGGCAGCGTTGAACAGCAGAACATATCTAGGTCCGTTGGTTCCGCCGGCGCTTGTTATGAGTCCGGCAACGTTAAGAACAACATAGTTTGCCAGGCTCGATGCGATCATGAAAATCGAAGTGATCTTCCCCCTGTTTGTCGGGAACATCTTATTGGCAGTTGCAACACCTATCTGGAGAACTCCGCCGGCTCCTGCGTACCCTATCATGAACCCTCCTATGAGGCACATTGACGGTGTCTGCACAAAATATACCGCGAGAAGCGTAACTACTGCGATCATAGGATAAATGAAGAGTATCCTTACCGGCTCTATGAATCTCTTGACTAGGACTGAAGTTACAATTATCGCTGTTATTCCGCCGATTGAGTAGTACGACTGTATCATCCTGGGCTCAGCGAGTCCGTACATCAAGCCAAGCTCCTGGTTGCAGTTCAGCCAGAGCTGGAAGGTTGACGTAACAGTGAACCCGACACATATTACAGCTATGCTCGTAGGAGTGAACTTCATCTTTTCTTTTTTTGCTCCGGACTTTTCGTCATATTTGCCGCTTTCTCCAGCAACCTTGTTCTTTGGAGGGAACCTCATAAATGAGATCAGCACTCCGTCCATTATTATCAATGCGGCAACCGCATAGAATATCACCTTATACGACAGGTGGCTTGTAGCAACGAATCCGATCATGAAAGGCAGGATGAATTGTCCTATAGCCATGGAGAACTTCATGAACATAGATGCCACTTCACCTGAATTCGGGAATATCTCCATACAGGACGGAGCCACGCAGACATCCATGAATGAGTTTGCCATTCCGCCTACGATTGCGAATATGTACGCAAGGTAAAAATTCGGAGCCCACGCTATGCCTAAAAAGTAAACTGCGAACAGGGCGCATCCTATAAGACCGGCGCTCTTTCTTCCAAACCTGTCTGAGAAAGGACCTGAAAACGGAAGCATGATGAGCCTTCCGAGACCCAGTGCCGCTATTGCTGCGAGCACCAGGCTCACATCAAGCTGACCGTTTGCAAGTGTTTTTGTTACTCCCCAGGCTCCTGCGAATTGCTGCTTATATTGGCTCAAAACCGAAACTTCGATGCCGAGGATTATATATGTAAAATATAAAGCCAAGGCGGTTGGGTAATACTTCTTATAACTCATTTGAATCTTCCTTTCTTCATCTTATCCTTGATGTTAATTGTATCACAATGATTTTTCACATTCTAATTGATAAGTTTCTAACAATCTATAGAATATTTGTATAAATCGTTTTCAGCACTCCCCGGCATGGCAAAAGGCAGCATTTGTAATTTAGCAGAGTATTGTGTATAATCAGGGTAATATAATTGAAGGGAGCGTGTTTCAGTGATATCTCACTGGAGAGGAATATGAAAAAGAGAATTAAGGAAGAAATTATGATCAAGACATCAAACGGCTTCAGGCCCTTCAACGGCGAAAGATTGAACAGCAAATTTGTATGGGCTGATAATGTAGAGGAAGATGTACTCCCATGCTCGTGTGAAACAAAACTCGTTCCTACGGAATTCTTCGAAGAAGACTGGAAAATAGACGGCTTTGACGAGATCATACATTTGGATAAGTATATTACATATGAAAGAGACGTAACCTATGTCGCCAGGGACGAAAGCGACGCTGTTTTAACAAAGTAATTGTCTTAAAAAGTTTAAGAGCTGCGCAGGATGTCCTGCGCAGCTCAATTTCATTTCCTGGTATTATTTGATTTCAACCTTTATCTTGTCTTTCAGTGAGTTTACGTGCTGAGTGTATCTGAATGTCTGTCTTTCCTGAAGGAGCATGTTCTTTATTGAATCCTTTACTTCAGCGAAAGGCTTAACGGATCCTGTGTTTCTAGCTTCAACCTTGATCAGGTGATATCCGAACTGAGTCTGAACAGGCTCGCTCACTTTTCCGATTTCCATAGAGAAAGCTGCATCTTCGAATTCAGGCACCATCTGTCCTCTTGAGAATGCTCCAAGGTCTCCGCCCTGTGCGCCTGAAGGACATGATGAATGTTCTGCAGCTGCATCTGAGAATGGTTTTCCGGCAGCAATTTCTTCCATTATTTCTGCAGCTTTTTCTGCTGTGTCAACAAGGATGTGTTTAGCGCTAACTGTTTCCTGGTTCATGAAAAGGTTCTGGTTTGCCTTGTAGTAATCTTCAGCCTCGCTGTCTGTAACTACTACATCTTCCATTATTTTAGAGATCGCAGTCTGTATCAATATCTCTTTTTTAGCCATTTCAAGCTGCATCAAGTAGTTCTCGTCGTTTTCAAGTCCTCTTTCCTTGGCATCAATATACATTAATTCGAAAGAAACCATCTGATCCAATAACTGTTTTTTGCCTTCTTCAGTTGCGAACATCCCCTGTCTGTCTCTTGGGAATCTCATCGCTGTCATCTGCAAATCCTGCTCTGTAATTTCCTGTCCGTTTACTACGGCCAATACCTTGTTTTCCATTGTAATTCTCCTTTTGTGTTTTAGTGTAATAACCAACAACAATATTATTACATATTTTCAAAAATAATGCTATACAAAAAACACCCCGGAATATCCGGGGTGTTTTGGTGGCCAATCCAGGAATCGAACCAGGGACACGAGGATTTTCAGTCCTCTGCTCTACCGACTGAGCTAACTGGCCATGCTTCTGTCGTTTGTGATACTAAAATATAATACCACATTTTCTTATATCTGTCAAAAGCTATTTGAGCAGCGAGAAAATCACCTTCTTGTACAGCTCAGGTACAACCTCCAGAGAGTACCTCTTGTTAAGCCTTTCAGTATTCTTGTGGATGTCCTTGCCCTCTCCTCCGAATACAACAGCGGGGATATCAAGCATGCTTAGCGCCTCAAGCTGGAGGTCATAGCTGCTGCCGTAACCTACTATATTGGAAGAAAGGCTTTCAATGTCCTGGTCGTCACCTATTCCTGTATAGCTGAGATCGGAAATGCCCATGAAGAACTGCTCCTTAACTATTTTCTCTCCGAACTTGTCTGATGCGTACTTTATCATGTCGTCTATGGCCTTTATCAATCCCTCACCTTTTTCGCTTGAACCGTCGAGCAGCATATGAGGATAGTAAGGCGGTATGTATGAGATTACAACCATAGGTCTTTTCTTGGTATAGCTTTCGAAGGTTTCCTTCACAATGTTTATTGCGATTGTCTGGCTGTCCATGTTTAGATTCTTCCATGTCCCGATTTTGCCCTCCAACCGATTGTGAAACTCAATATCGATGTCTCTAACCTTTGCGAGAAGAGAACGGTATGTCATCACGCAGGGCTCGATTTCCGAATATCGGATATCCTCTCCGCTGATTTCTCCAAAGATGTACCTCTTCTCCTCAGTGTCCATAAGGACCTTCACGAAGGCCTCCATAGCTAGATCAGCAAGGTCCTCCGTCAGCTGAGTTACGGTTTTGGTAAGCGTCATCATATTGAAGTATGATACGGCATAAGCGGGCGTCTGAACGGAATAATGCCTTTTAAGGTCCGTCTGCCTAAGCACCACAGGCGGCGGGGTAGTCTGGCTGCCGACGCTGTCGCAGAAGTCGGTGTTCTCCTCAAGCCTCCTGCTTATCTCCGAAACAAGCGAAACAGGATTCAGCCCCTGGAAAGGCTCTGACGCATGTGTCTCCTTACCCGCACAGAAGAACATAGGCATTATTTTCCCAACGCTGCCCATATATATCCTTTTGAAATCTTCATTATCGTTTTTGGGTATGCTGCATTCCGATATAATTGCACCCACAAAATTGATACCTTCCTCCTTCTGCAGTTTCAGCAGAAACGGGATTGCTGAAATCATTCCTTCGGAATTGCTCTCCTCGCCGGGAACTGCCAGAAAAAGCACTTTGCCCTTGAATTTCCTCGATTCGCTGAGGTCCCTGATTATCTCTATAAAGGAAGCGATTCCTGATTTAATGTCCGCAGTTCCCCTTCCGAATATCCACTGTCCGGATTCCAAATCCAGCCTTGCTTCTTCGTCCAGTTCAAGTTCACCTATCCTTTTGGTGCATTCCTCAATGTCAAAAGCAACCGGCTGCAGATGCCCGTATCCCTCAATATCTACAACATCGAGATGCGCATTCAAAAGGACTGTGTCGAGCGACTCTTCCTCGCCATCCACCATTGCCCAGACAAATGCCCTGCCTGACGGATCTCCATCCATTGCTTCAAATCCGTACTTTGCGCTCCTGGCTTTAAAGTATGGCATATCACCGATCATTTCATATATCTTTTCAGCCGCATGCTTCTCACCGACCGTTCCGGAAATACTCGGCACAGCAACGAGCTGCTTCAGAGTGACGTATATCTTATCCTTCAATTCCAAAGTTATAGCCCTCCTTAAAATTGCTTTTTTTCATTATAACATAAAAAAACACTGAATATAAAATTCAGTGTTTTTTTGCTAACCTGGCGACTACCTACCCTCCCACAGGGCCTCCCCTGCAGTACTATCGGCGCTTTGAAGCTTAACCTTCGTGTTCGGAATGGGAACGGG
>JAGFXP010000043.1 GCA_017861315.1 Bacillota bacterium
GTACGCGGATTTCCTGTCATACTTCGAAATGAAATACGAGGCGTAGTACATCAAAAGCAGCACTGCCATATTAAGGAAGCCGTACATCATCTGGTTTATTGCGAACTGCTTGCCTGTGCCGAACTGGACGGGCTTGTAGGCGGCATTGAAGCTCAGCGGCATTATGGCCGGGAGCTGGTCCGTCAGGTACAGGATGACCGGATTTATGATCATGGAGATTGTGACGAAAGCCGCTGCCGAAAATATGACGGTAAACAGCTTGTCCTTGTAGAGGCGGACACTCTTGGAAGGCCTGTAGTCCATGCTGATCTCGCTTATTCCGCCTGAATTCAGTTCCCCGATGAAACCGGCTGCATCCTCCGGGGACAAGCCGTAGTTGATATCATCGGTTTTGAGGTATAAGACATCTTTTGAGGATGTCACGAACATGTAGGTTGTGCCGATTTTTTCTATGACGGCTCTCCCCATGGCCGAAGTGTTTCTTCCATAGCCTGAAAGCCTCACCCCTCTTATGTTCCCTGAAAATTTAGTGTAGCCCTTGATCTGGTCGAAGGGCAGGACCACCTTTTTAAGCCCCAGGAGGCTGACAATCTTAAGCTCTCCATCCTCGACCACATAGCTGAGCGTTAACCCGATCAACAGGTAGTAAAATTGGTACAGGTTCAGTGCAGCCAGGGAGGCCTTAAGCAAAATAGAGATCATGTAGGAATCAACTATATATATTAGAGCGAGCAGCGCAGCATTGAAAGCCAGTATGAACAGCAGCACCTGCATGGTACCTTGTCCGCGCCTTGGTAGATATTTTTGCACAAAATCATTCCCTTCTAGTCTGCTCAAAATAAGGGCACCTTAAACAAGGTGCCCGGAAATCTGTTAATCCAAATAGTCCTTCAGTTTCTTGCTCCTGCTCGGATGTCTCAGCTTTCTGAGGGCCTTTGCCTCTATCTGCCTGATTCTCTCTCTTGTGACGTTGAACTCCTTGCCCACTTCTTCAAGTGTTCTTGCCCTTCCGTCATCAAGGCCGAATCTGAGCCTCAGGACCTTCTCCTCCCTAGGGGTAAGAGTGTCCAGCACGTTAATAAGCTGCTCCTTAAGCATCGTGAAAGCTGCCGCTTCTGCAGGCGCAAGAGCGTCATCGTCAGGTATGAAGTCGCCGAGATGGCTGTCCTCTTCTTCTCCTATAGGAGTTTCAAGGGATACAGGTTCCTGGGCGATCTTCATGATCTCCCTGACCTTGTCAACCGGCATATCCATTACCTTGGCGATTTCCTCAGGCGCAGGCTCCCTTCCGAGTTCCTGGAGAAGCCTTCTTGACTCCCTTATAAGCTTGTTTATGGTTTCAACCATGTGAACCGGTATTCTTATGGTCCTAGCCTGGTCAGCTATAGCTCTTGTTATTGCCTGTCTTATCCACCAGGTTGCGTACGTGCTGAATTTGAAGCCTTTTCTGTAGTCGAATTTTTCAACGGCCTTAATCAGACCCAGGTTACCTTCCTGTATGAGATCAAGGAAAAGCATGCCTCTGCCCACGTACCTTTTCGCTATGCTTACAACAAGCCTGAGATTCGCTTCTGCAAGCTTTTTCTTTGCTATAGGGTCGTTCTCCTCGATCCTCTTTGCGTACTCTATCTCTTCCTCAGGAGTCAAAAGAGGCACTTTTCCAATTTCCTTCAGGTACATTCTAACCGGATCATCGATAGCAATGCCCTCCGGCACCGAAAGGTCCAGATCCTCTTCCTGGACTTCGATCTCTGTCATGTCTCCTATGACTTCGATGCCTGTAGACTCCAGAACTTCATAGATTTTCTCAATCTGTTCAGGGGATAATTCAACTTCTTCAAGCTCATCCATTATCTCTTTGTACGTCAAGCTCCCGCTCGCCTTGCCTTTTTCAAGGATCCTTTTAACAACAGATGTCATTGAAGCTTTATCCTTCATGATTTCTCCTCCTTCAGCCATCTATCTCATACCCCCTTTTTTTTGTATTTTTATAAATTCTTTGGCAAGCTCCATGGACTCCTGGAACCTTCCTTCGGCTTCGAACCTCTTTATTTTCAGCATTATTTCTTTTTTCGACTCCTCTAGTTTATATTTTTTTATTTCCTTTATGCAGTCATCAACAAAGCTGTCTGTGTTGTCTTTATCATAAACTGTTTCATACTCAAGGATATTGACCCATTCGCTTACGCTGTCGGGATCCGTGAGCTTCAGTTCTATGGCTTTTTTCCTGGACTCTGAATCAGATTCCTTCATTTCCAGTATCTTTTCATACAGGAGCCTGTGGCTTTCAACGACAAAATCTTCTTTGAAAATATGCTTTTCTGCATGCTCCAGTGCGTAAGGCTCTTCCAGCATAAGCTTGAGAAGGGTCCTTTCGGCCTTCAGATAGGCCGGCTCCATATATAGTTTTTGCCTTAAAGCCGGGCTGTCATTCGAATCTTCCGCCTTCCTTTCGCCGCTCTGCATTTTGGTCTTAAGCATGTCATAGATCGCCTGGTCCTTGATGTTTGTTTCCTCGGAAATCTTCTTTATATAGACGTCCTGTTCCACAGGATCAAGGTCCGTCAGTATCTGGATAACCTTCTCCACGTAGTGTATAAGGTTGTCGGAATTCTTCATGTCCACTCCCTCTCTAACCTTCGATATCCTGTAGTCTATCAGAGGAAGGGATTTTGCAAGCAGGTTAACAAAGGCATCCTTGCCGTTGTTCCTTATGAATTCATCCGGATCCTTGCCTTCCGGAACTGTGAGCACCCTGACATCCAGCCCCGCCTGCTTAAGTATGTCGAGACCTCTGAGAGTGGCTGCCTGTCCCGCAAGATCCGCATCGTAGGCAATGATCACCTTGTCCACGTATCTCTTTATGAGCTTCGCCTGGTTTATTGTCAGCGCGGTACCCAGGGAAGCGACAGCATTCGTTATTCCGTACTGGTGCAGCGCTATGCAGTCCATATAGCCTTCCACGATGATGATGTAATCGTCCGTGAGGTTCTTTATGGTGAAATTCATGCCGTAAAGATTTATGCCCTTCTTGAAGAGGGCTGTCTCCGGCGAATTCAGGTATTTCGGTTTTGTGTCATCCATCACCCTGCCGCCGAAACCGATGACCTTGCCCCTGTAGTCGAACACCGGGAACGTTACCCTGTTCCTGAACCTGTCATAGCAGGTGCCCTTGGGGCTTTTTATGATCAGTCCCGCGTTCAGCAGGTCGAGTTCAGTGTAGCCTTTCCCCTTAAGGTGCTTGAGCAGAGAATTCCAGCTGTCAGGCGCATACCCCAGCCCGAAGTTTGCTATCAGCTTCTTTGTTATCCCCCTGTTGAGGAAATAGGCCATGGCCGTATTGTTCTCCAGGAGATTGCTGCGGAAAAATTTAGCTGCCTCTACGTTGAGCAAATACATCTTGTCGTATCTTTCCCTGGCAGGAGATTTATCATCCTGGGTATCGATACTTATATTCACCCTGTCGCCGAGCAGCTTTAACGAATCCAGAAAAGTGAGTTTTCTGGTCTTCATTAAAAACGTTATTACATTTCCGGCTTCCCCGCATCCGAAGCACTTGTATATCTGCTTTTCCTGGGAAACACTAAAGGATGGGGTCTTCTCATGGTGGAACGGACAAAGTCCAACATAATTTCTTCCGGCTTTCTTAAGTTTTACAGTTTCAGATATTATGTCCACTATGTCATTTTCGTCTTTGATCTTTTGGATTACCTCATCCGATATCAATAAATAATCACACCTATTTTTTTGTATTTGTTTTTTTGTCACCAAACTATTATACTATATTCTTTATAAATGTAAAATTTCCTTCAAAAAAAATATATTTTTTTGCTTTATCCATTGTATACATATCAATAAATTACAATTTTAGGAACGTAGATGCTGTTGAACAGCAGGAGGCAGTAGTCGTCGCTCATCCCTGAAATATAGTCCGCGACCCCCTGGTAGCGGCCCTCCTCCTCCACGATCGTCCTGTAGATTTCCGGCATTTTTTCAGGGTGCTTATAAAAGTAATTGAATACCTGCTCGAGAACGAATTTCGCTTTTTCCCTCTCTTCCCTTAGAACATCGCCGTTGTAAACATTTTTGAAAAGGAAAGACCTTAGCCTTGCCAGCGATTCCTCTATCTCCGTATCCAGGGATACATCGAACACGCCTTTCTCAAGGTTGTTCAGCGTAGTGTGTATGCAGCTGGTCACCAGAGTGTTTATCCTCTCGCTGTGGCTGCTTCCCAGTTTTTCAAAGGAGTTCTCCGGCAGGTCGGATTCCCTGAGAAGGTTTGCCCTGATCGAATCGTCAATATCGTGGTTCACATAAGCTATCTTGTCGCTGTACCTTACAACCTGTCCCTCGAGGGTGAACGCCCTCCGCCCTTCCTTTGAGAATCCGCTGTGGTACAGTATCCCGTCAAGAACCTCCTCGCTCAGATTGAGCCCTTGCCCCTGCTTCTCCAGCCTTTTAAGAACCCTTACGCTGTTCACGTTGTGCCTGAAGCCGCCCGGAAGCAGCGAATTCAGCACCTCCTCGCCGTTGTGGGCGAATGCCACATGCCCTATATCATGGCCCAGGGCTATAGCTTCGATGAGGTCCTCGTTCAGGCCGATGCCCTTCCCTATTGTTCTGGCTATCTGCGAAACCTCCAGAGTGTGCGTAAGCCTGGTCCTGTAATGGTCCCCGAATGTCCTTATATAAACCTGTGTCTTGTGCTTAAGCCTCCTGAAGGACTTGCTGTGGATTATCCTGTCCCTGTCAACCATGTAGCAGGTTCTTATGTCGTCCTTTTCCTCTTCAGCCGCCCTTCCCCTGCTTCTTGTGGAGAAAGCTGCGCGATTATTAAAAATCAGCAATTCATTGTTTTCGATTTTTTCCCTAATCAACAATTTACATCACCCACCTTCATTATTCTATGCAGCGATACAAATGTCCTCTATTCTGTATATAGAAATAAAGCCGGTAACCAGTACCGGCTTTTTGATGTGCCTGTTATTTATTATCTTCTATTTCTGATCTGCGCCTGCGCAGCTGCAAGTCTTGCAACAGGTACTCTGAACGGTGAGCAAGAAACGTATGCAAGCCCTGCATTGTGGAAGAATTCCACCGATGACGGGTCGCCGCCGTGCTCTCCGCAGATGCCGAGCTTTATGTCCGGCCTTGTCTGCCTTCCCAGTTCAACCGCCATCTTCACGAGTTTGCCTACGCCAATCTGGTCGAGTTTTACGAAAGGATCGAAGTCGTATATCTTTTTGTCATAGTAGTCTGCAAGGAACTTTCCTGCGTCGTCCCTTGAGAAGCCGAACGTCATCTGGGTAAGGTCGTTGGTCCCGAAGGAGAAGAATTCAGCCTCTTCCGCTATCTCGTCTGCAGTCAGGGCAGCTCTAGGTATCTCGATCATTGTACCTACGAGGTACTTCATGTCGACACCTGCTTTTTTGATTATATCGTCGGCAACTCTTACTACTACGTCCTTGACGTACTTAAGTTCCTTTATTTCTCCGACAAGCGGGATCATTATTTCAGGAACGATATCCCATCCCTTGTTCTTTGAAACTTCTATTGCAGCCTCGATTACGGCTCTTGTCTGCATCTCTGCTATCTCAGGGTATGAAACGGTCAGACGGCAGCCCCTGTGTCCCATCATAGGGTTGAATTCGTGGAGTGATGCAACCGTGTTTTTAAGATGTTCGAATGTAACTCCCATATCGTCTGCAAGTGCATGGATATCATCATCTTCTGTAGGAAGGAACTCATGCAGAGGCGGATCAAGGAACCTGATTGTAACCGGCCTGTATTCCATTGCCTCGTAGATTCCAACAAAATCTTCCTTCTGCATAGGAAGAAGTTTTTCAAGGGCTCTCCTTCTCTGCTCTTCTGTTTCTGAAAGAATCATCTCTCTTACTGCAGCGATTCTCTCTTCAGCGAAGAACATGTGCTCTGTCCTGCAGAGACCTATCCCTTCGGCACCGAATTTCACTGCCTGTGCGGCGTCTCCCGGGGTGTCGGCATTGGTTCTTACCTTAAGGCTTCTGACTTCGTCTGCCCATGACATGAACGTTCCGAAGTATCCGCTTATCTCAGGCTCAACTGTTTTTATAGCTTCTCCGTACACATTTCCGGTGCTTCCGTCGAGTGATATGTAGTCTCCTTCGTGGTAAGCTTTTCCGCCTACTTCGAATTTTCCTTTTTTTTCATTTATAACCAATTCACCGCAGCCTGCAACACAGCAGGTTCCCATGCCTCTTGCAACAACAGCAGCATGTGAAGTCATTCCGCCTCTTGCAGTGAGTATTCCTTCTGCGGCAACCATCCCCTCTATGTCCTCTGGTGAAGTTTCAAGTCTTACAAGTATTACCTTCTCGCCTTTTTCATGCTGAGCTTTGCAGTCAGCTGCTGTGAAGTATATCTTTCCGCATGCAGCTCCCGGTGAAGCAGGAAGTCCTTTTGCGATGACTCTAGCTTTTTCCAGATCTTCCTGGTCAAACGCAGGGTGAAGCAGTGAATCCAGCTGCTTAGGGTCAACTTTAAGAAGTGCTTCCTCTTTTGTTATGAGGCCTTCCTCTACCATTTCGACAGCGATCTTGAGTCCTGCTTCCGCAGTTCTCTTTCCGTTTCTTGTCTGAAGGAAGTAGAGCTTGCCCTGTTCTATGGTGAATTCCATATCCTGCATGTCTTTGTAGTGTTTCTCAAGGTTTGCAGCTATGTTCATGAATTCCTCGTAGCACCCAGGAAGGTCTTCCTTGAGCTTTGAGATAGGCTGCGGCGTCCTTATTCCGGCAACAACGTCCTCACCCTGCGCGTTTATGAGGTACTCTCCGAATATGAGTTTTTCTCCTGTAGCAGGGTTTCTTGTGAACGCAACTCCTGTGCCTGATGTTTCTCCCATGTTTCCGAATACCATCGACTGTACGTTTACTGCTGTACCCCAGCTGCTTGGTATGTCGTTAAGCCTTCTGTATACTATAGCCCTAGCATTGTTCCATGATCTGAACACTGCTGTTATTGCTTCCATAAGCTGCACTTTAGGGTCCTGAGGGAATTCGCTTCCCAGCTCCTTGAGGTAAAGAGCCTTGAATTTCGCCACAAGGGACTTGAGGTCTGAAGCGGTAAGGTCTGTATCGAATTTTGCGCCTTTGAGGTGCTTTTCTTCGTCAAGTATATCTTCAAACTTTCTCTTTTCAAGGTCCATAACAACGTCTGAGAACATCTGGATAAATCTTCTGTATGAATCGTAAGCAAACCTCTCGTTCTTTGTAAGCTTTGCAATTACTTCAACAGTCTGGTCGTTGAGACCAAGGTTGAGTATTGTGTCCATCATTCCGGGCATCGACGCTCTTGCACCTGATCTAACTGACACGAGCAGCGGATTAACGTTGCTTCCGAACTTCTTGCCTGTCTTGTTCTCAAGATCAGCCAATGCTTTGTTGATCTGGCTGACTATGGTTTCATTGAGCTTCTGTCCATCTACATAATACTGGGTGCAGGCTTCAGTGGAAACTGTGAATCCCTGCGGAACCGGCATTCCGAGATTGGTCATCTCTGCAAGGTTTGCACCTTTACCTCCCAATAAGTTTTTCATGCCTGCGTTACCTTCATTGAAAAGGTAAACATACTTCTTATTTTCCATAATCGACATCCCTTCTTAAATTAATGTAAGTTTTCTCCCATGGCCACAAACAACTTTGTGATGTTTGTTTTTGATACCTTGCCAACGATTTTGTATACTTCCTTGGAATCAATCGTTGCTTTTTCGAGCACCGGCAGACAGTCCACCTCATGCTCTATTATCTTCTGGGCTGCGGCATAAGCGTTTTCGTCTCTCCCTACATATATAATGTTAGGCATCCTGGTCATGAGCATGCCTACCGGCACTTTGTGCATGTCCATGCCGCCTATGGCCATCTTTAGAAAGTCCTTCCTCGAAACCGCTCCGGAAAACACGCCATTGTTCACAACAAACATTGTGCCCACGTCATTCAGGAACAGGTTCACAATTGCATCGTAGACCGTGGAGTTTTCCTCGACTACGACCGGCTTCGACATTATAGCTTCTACTTTGATGTTTCTTACGTATTCGTGCAGCGGGCTGTAAGACGGCTTATGCGCAAAAATATACCCGACTTTTGGTTTAGCTTCAAGGATACCTGTCATTGTCAGAATTGACAGGTCCGTTCTCAGGGTTGCCCTTGTCACATTGAGTTTTTCTGCAAGCTGTTCGCTTGTTACCGGCTGCTTTTCTTTTACCAGCTCTATGATTTGTTCTTGTCTGGGCGATAGTTTTATGGCATTCACCTTCCTTCTTTATTGTGTTATGTATTGCCACATTTGTGCACTATATTGTGTTGTATATATAATGTCTCAATATGAAATAGTATAGCACTTTTGTTCAAATAATACAACATTTAAATGCAAATATGATACACAACTTTATATAGTGTAGCACTTTTAAGGATGATATTCAAAAGCGGCAGACTTTTTAGCCTGCCGCCACTGTTTCTATGGATTGTTCTTTACTCCTCTTTTTCATCCTCAGGCTTTTTAGCTGAAGGTTCTTTTTCTTCCATTTCGTCAAACTTAACAGTGTACTGGTATACATTTTCGTCTTTATCGCCGTCTTTGCCCTTGCCCTTGCCCTTGAATTTTTCCTTTATGTCCTCCGCTGCATCGTAAACCTTGTCCTTGACATCATCCATCGTGTTTTTGAATGCCGTGTTTATTACTTCCACAGTTCCGTCCGATTTTGTTATCTCAAAGGTTACCTTTGTGACAACTGCAGTAAGAAGGCCTACTGCGAGGATAGGAGGCCATATTAGCGCCGTCAGCATAGCTGCCGCTCCTGCAGTGACAGGGATGTCTATGAGGACCTTCTCGTCCTTCTTTACCCTTATCCTGTTCACATTTCCTTTATTTATCAGATCCCTTAACCAGTCAAAGAATTCCTCCTTTGAAGAAAACATGTTTTCAACAGGCTCCTTCTTCTGCTCTTCGATGTAGATGAGGGCGTCCACCACGTTGCCTTCGCAGGCTTCAAGCGCTTCCTTGGCTTCTGAATAGGATGCTCCGGTTCTCTCTCTTATGATATCAATTTTCTCTAATGTTATTTCACTCATTTACTATCACTCCTTTTAAATAATTTAGCGTTTCGAGGCTTTTTGGCTTTTTAAAATAGTTTTGGGATATTGTTGCGGATAATATCTTATATAGCTCCTCCTTCACTTCTGCGGAAAGAGTCACTCTATATATGTTTTGAAACGACATCTTCGACAAAGCCCTAAGCGCATTGAAGGCAGCATAGCTTACCGGCCTTCCGTTTACCCTTGCACAGTCCGGACATATGCCGCCGCCATACTGGCAGCTTATATAGTCCGAGGTGCTTATTTTCTTGCCGCAGGCTATGCAGCGCTCGAGTTCAAAGCAGAAGCCGGTGGATTCCAGAAGCCTTATTTCAAACGCCCTCGCCAGTATCTCGATGTCGGCTATCTCGTTTTTCATGAAATAGAAAGCGGATATGAGATGCACGAACAGGCTCCTGTCGCTCTCTTCGTCCTGCATGCTTATCTGGATCAGCTCGCAGAGGTATGAGGCGTAGGTGATGTGCTCCAGGTCCTTAAGAAGGCCCTGGAAGGACTCGGTGATCTGGACTTCATTGACCGTATACAGGCTTTTGCCTTTATACAGGACGTATTCCCCGTAGCAGAACAGCTGGCTTGCGGCCATGAACCTGCTCTTGCCTTTTTTTGCGCCTCTTGCAACGGCCGACACTTTGCCGAGCTTTTCGGTGAACAGCCACAGGAGTTTGTCGTTTTCATTTATATCCTGTGTCCTTATTACTATTGCGCGGGTCTTAAATATAGACAGAAAACACTCCCCCCATAAAAGGATATGATAATATTATACCCTTTATCAAACAAAATTCCACAAATAATTTAAAATTTTCAAAATTTTAACCTTTTTTATTTGTATCCAAGTTCCTTAAGGAGGTTCGAGCTGTCTCTCCAGTCCTTTCGAACCTTGACCCATACTTCCAGGAACACCTTCTCGCCCAGGAACTTCTCTATGTCCTGCCTTGCATAGGTGGAGATCTTCTTGAGCATGGCGCCTTTCTTACCGATTATTATCCCCTTGTGGGAATCCTTCTCACAGAGGATGTCAGCGGATATGTGGTATATCCCCTTTTCGTCCCTCTTCATGGAGGTTACGTCTACGGCTATGCCGTGGGGCACCTCCTCGGAAAGAAGCCTGAGCGCCTTCTCCCTTATGGTTTCTGCAACTATGAACTTTTCCTCCGAATCGGTTATCATGTCCTCAGGGTAGTATTTCGGACCTTCCGGCATGTAGGAAACCATGAGCTCCTTCAGCTTGTCCACGTTTTTCCCCTTGATGGCAGAGATAGGTATGATCTCCGTAAATTTGAATTCTTCGGAATAGTTTTTCAGGGTTTCGGCCACCCTTTCCTGAGTGGTCTCGTCGATCTTGTTCAAGACCAGGAACACAGGAACGTCAGTCTCCCTGAGCTGATCCAGGATGTATTTGTCTCCTCTGCCAACCTCCACATCCGGCGTAGTCATGAATACGATGAGGTCGACTTCGTTCAGTGAATCCTTCGCCAGCTTGACCATGTATTCACCCAGCTTGTGCTTAGGCTTGTGCATGCCCGGCGTGTCGACGAATATTAGCTGGTAATCCTCTGTGTTCAGTATGCTCTGTATGTTTTTCCTTGTGGTCTGTGGCTTGCTGGAAACGATGGAGAGTTTTTCCCCCATGATTTCATTTGAAAGCGTCGACTTGCCCACGTTGGGCCTTCCGATTATGGTGATGAATCCTGATTTAAACATAAATAATTCTCCTTAATATATTATAGGTCGTTAGGGGTGAATGCATCGGGCAGCAGCTCGGCTACGCTTCTTACAATATAGTTCTCCTCGTTCTTGGCGACTATGATCTTTGTGTTTTCATCTGAAAATTCCGAGATGACCTGCCTGCATATTCCGCACGGAAAAGCAAAGCTGCCTTCCTTGCTGCCGACTATGCATATGGCGCTGATTTTTCTGTGCCCTTCAGACACAGCTTTGAATATCGCTGTCCTTTCGGCGCAGTTCGTGGCGCCGTAGGATGCGTTTTCAACATTGCAGCCTGTATAGACGCTGCCGTCATCCATGAGCAGAGCGGCCCCTACGCGGAAATCAGAGTAGGGAACGTACGCGTTCTTCCTTGCATCTGCAGCCATAGAGATCAGATCCTCAATCCTCATTGACACTCTCCCCTTTGTTTATTATTTTTTATGTGAATATTGTGTACAGCAGCATGGTCAAAAGCATCCCCAGCAGCGCCCCTGCAACGACCTCCAGCACGGAGTGCACTTCCGCATCGACCCTGCTCTGCGCAGCTATGAACGCCATTATGAAGCTGATCACGAAAACAATCGGCTGCCCCGTGTAGAGGGTAAGCGCCGTTGCCATGGAAAAGGACAGCGCGCTGTGCCCGCTGGGCATACCGCCCTTGAGCGGAGTGCCTTCACCGAAGTAAGCCTTTGCTATAACGACGGTAATGGTGACTATGACAAGGATCAGGAAAATCGTGTAGGGGCTCGAGTTCCTGACCTTGTTTATAACCGCGAAATCTATCATCCATATCTTGTCCCAGAACAAGATGAAGCCCACAACCACCGCGTTGATGGCCGCTATCAGCACTCCGCCCGCAGCCGCGTTCTTTGCCTGCTTGGCAAGAGGATGGTAGTAGTTGGCCGAGAGGTCTATGGTGAACTCGATCGCCGTATTCAGGAGCTCGGCCATCAGAACCATGCAGATCGATACTATTATTATAAGCAGCTCCGTTCTGCTCAGATCATAGAAAAAGCATGCCGTCAGAACCGCGAGGGCGGCGATCATATGGATCCTCATGTTCCTCTGCGTCCTTACGGTGTGTATGATCCCGTCTATTGCGTAGTTGAAGCTGTCCAGCATTTTTCTTACATTCATATGTCCCGGCCTCTTGTCATATCGAATTTTTTCAGAATCTCCTCTTCCCTGGCCCTCATCCGCTTCTTGTCGTCCGGATTCATGTGATCGTAGCCCAGGAGGTGGAGTATCGAATGCACTGTGAGGTAGCAGGCTTCCCTGAGGAAGCTGTGGTTGTACTCCACGCTCTGCTCCTTTGCCCTTTCAAGCGAGATAACTATGTCTCCGAGAACAAGCTGGTCGTCGTCAAGGTCCTCGTCCCTGAACCTCTTACCTGCATAGAATTCGCTGAAAACCAGCCCCTCAGGGTAGCTGAGCATCGGAAAGGAAAGGACATCAGTGGCCTTGTCAATGTGCCTGTATTCATTGTTTATCTCTCTTATGGCCTCATTGTCCACCAGGGTTACGCTTAGTTCCCATGGAATGTTAACGCCCTCCTCATCGAGGGAGTATTTAACAATTTCCTCCATAAGATTATAGAATTTGTCGTCCACAAGCACCTTGTCCTGATCGTCATCCCATAAAATCATAGTTTTACCTCCTTATCACGCCCATTTGTCCTCAGGGTATTCTATGCGGCTGTGGTATATGCCGTTGAAAACCGTGAGGAAGGCATCTTTAATTTTTTCTATATCGCTGAAGGTAAGATCGCAGTTGTCGAGCTGCCTGTCGTCGAGCCTCGATTTGATGATGCTGTCAACCATCGCCTCGATTTTTTCCTTTGAAGGCTCGCTCAACGACCTGACTGCCGCTTCAACGGCATCGGCCAGCATGAGTATCCCGGCCTCCTTCGTTTTCGGAGCAGGTCCCTTGTACCTGTAATCCGACTCGTTTATCTCCGTCGGCTTGTCGCTGCTGTTCCTTACCGTAATGTAGAAGTATTTGGCCAGCGAAGTGCCGTGGTGCTGCTCTATGACATTGATTATTTCCTCCGGGATCTTGTGTTCCCTGGCAAGTTCAACTCCATCCTTAACATGGGATATTATGATCTGTGTGCTGAGGTTAGGCGATATCTTGTCATGAGGGTTGTCGTTCTCAAGCTGGTTCTCCTTGAAGAAGTACGGCCTCTTGAGCTTGCCCACATCATGGTAGTATGCGCAGACCCTTACAAAAACAGGGTTGCCTCCTACAGCCTCCGTTGCATGCTCGGCAAGATTCCCGACCAGCACGCTGTGGTGGTATGTGCCGGGGGCTTCCATGAGCAGCTTCTTCAGCAGCGGACTGTTGGGATTCGAAAGCTCAAGCAGCTTCGTAGTTGTGACTATTCCGAACAAGTGCTCCAGGAAAGGAAGGAAGCCTATGGTGAGCACGCCTGATATGAGGCTTGCCGCAATGACATGGAAAGCCTTCTGTCCAAGATCGCTGACGTTGTTGCTCAGCAGAAGCCCCAGCGAGAACGCCATTACCAGATTTATGGCGGCGACTGCTGCGGAGGCGTACAGAATCTCGTTTCTCTGCTGATGCCTCTTGGTTGCCAGAGAGCCCACGAAAGCGTTTGCAACCGCCAGGAGCGTGATCTCTATGTCAAAATTAACCGCTACGCTTATGAGGATGCAGTTGAGAAGGCTCGACGCCATGGATATCCTGTGGTTAACCGCTATCGTAAATACCATAGGTATGAATGCCAGCGGTATGAAGAACGCCGATGCAGAGACTGTCGTCCTCGCTATGACGACCGCAGTGCAGCCCAAAAGGTTTATCATGATGAGTTTCCTGTTGTTGCAGAAAACTTCGTAGTGCAGGCTGAAAAGATAGTACCATTGAATGGCCATCACGAGAAGTACGAGCATTCCAAGGACCACATAGAGGTAAGGCGGAGAGCCGATTTCGCTGTTCAGGAGGCCCAGATCCTCAAGGATGCTGATCTGGTAGCCCGTGACCGGTTCCCCTTCCTTGACTATTATCTGCCCCTTCTTGATGAGCACCGTGGAAACTTCGTCCGCAGCCTGTTTCTTCATCTCCTCGGTCTTGACCTGGTCATAGAAGAAATTCGGCCTTATCTCACTAAGCGCAAGCTGCAGGGCTATTTCTCCGGAGGCGCCTGAAAGCGCTGAGCTGCCTATCCGCTCTTTGACGAATTCCTGAGCGCTGCTCATCTCAGACTGGTAGCCGCTCTGGGTACTGTCGCTGATGTTTCTGTTTTCATACAGCTCGGTCAGCGTCGTCACCAGAAGGTTCTGAAGGGCACCGGCTTCCTCGGCTGAAAGCTCGAGAAGATACCCCGCCTGGGCATCGGTCAGGGCGAAATCAGTCTGGTTCTTGAGAGCCGCCGTTCCGGCTGAAGCCTCCCTGATGCTGAAGAGCCCGTTTATCTTGTCGAGTGCCTCCGTCATGACTTCGGTCCTCTTGTTGTACTGGAGAGGGACTGAATTGCTTGCCTGAAGCCTTCTTTCCTCTGTGGCGGCTACATCCTCCACTTCCCTCTGAGCCTTTATGTCGACCTTAGCAATGTCGCCTTCCTTGAGGTTGTACTTGGTGGTGACAAGCGATGTTGACAGCACGATGAATATAAATAAAAAGGTGAGAAGGAAAATTCCCAGCCGCATCAGATTTTCTCTTTTTTTCAACATATCAGATATTCTAGTTCCCATATTAGTCCCCTTGCCAACCGTGTTGAAGCGCTTTATTTTCCTCTATTTTATCACACTTTACAGTTGCCGTAAAAAAAAAGATTGGGTACAAACCCAATCTTTTATTATTCAAAGAATTTATTTATTCAAAGAATCTCTTACTATCTGACTTACCAGCTTTCCATCGGCACGTCCCTTTGTTTTAGGTGTGACAATTGCCATGACAGCCTTCATGTCTTTCATGCTATTTGCTCCCACTTCATCAACCGCTTGACGAACAATATCGGAAATTTCACTTTCACTTAATTGCTGAGGAAGGTAATTTAACAAAATTTCAATCTCAGCTTTAGTCTGATCGACTAAATCTTGTCTATTGCCCTTTTCAAACTCCAGCATCGCGTCACGTCTCTGCTTAACTTCCTTAGCTAAAACATCAATGACCTTTGCATCGTCAAGCTGAACACCATCGGTTTTTTCAGCTAACAACACAGCAGCCTTGGCCATGCTGACAGTATTCGCTTTAAACTTATCCTTTGCTTTTAAAGCGGTTTTCCAATCCTCTTGCAATCTTTCTTTAAGAGTCATATTGGTTACCTTCTTTCAAAGAATATTATTTAAACTTTCTCTTCCTAGCAGCTTCTGATTTTTTCTTCTTCTTTACGCTTGGCTTTTCATAATGTTCTCTCTTTCTGACTTCTGATAGAACACCAGCTCTTGCACACTTTCTCTTGAATCTTCTCAGTGCACTTTCTAAGGTTTCGTTTTCTCCAACTTTTATCTCTGACATATTTATCCCTCCCTCCGCTAGCTCACTTTAATTTAAAAAAATTAAACAATGAATGTGGAAAACACTCTGCCCGCCATCCTCGTTGCAGTTTGAAACCACCCTGTAGCCCGATTCTTCAACGCCGAATTCCTTTGCCAGTTTCTTCATGACCATGAACGCATGGGCAACAAGCGCTGTATCTTCCTCGGTCAATTCGTTCAGGGTTGAAATGTGTTTTTTAGGTACGGTTATAATATGAACTGGTGCGACCGGAGCGATATCCTTAAAGCAGAATACCTTGTCGTCTTCATAGACCTTGGTGCTAGGTATTTCTCCTTTTATGATTCTGCAAAATAAACAATCATCCATAAATTTCACCTCCCTTTGACAGTTGATAATATTTTTCAATATTATTACTATTTTAACAAAATACCTTTCAAAAATCCATCCTGATCTTCAAAAGTTCTCGTTTTTATTATTTTTCCGGAGATGCAGCTGTCCGACTCCGCAACAACCCTGATGTAATTGTCGGTATAGCCTTCATAAGAATTCCCGTCCTTTTCAAGCTTCTGCTCGTAGAGCACATCAAGCTCCCTGCCAAGGTATTTCATCCTGAACTTCTTTTCCAGCTCAAGGTCCAGGGCTATGAGCCTTTTGCTCCTCTCGTCCTTTTTGTTGCCGTCAACCTGGTTTTTCATAACTGCCGCTTTTGTCCCTTCCCTCGGGCTGAACTTGAATATATGCATCTTTGAGAGCTCTATGCGCCTTAGAAATTCATAGGTCTCCTCGAACTCCTCGTCCGTTTCTCCCGGGAAGCCGACGATTATGTCGGTGGTTATGGACACATCCTCTATCTTTTCCCTCAGGAGGTCAACTATGCGCTTGTAATCGCCGGTGCTGTACTTCCTGTTCATCCTCTTCAGGGTTTCGCTGCAGCCGCTCTGGAGGGAAAGGTGGAAATGCGCGCAGAGCTTTTTGAGCTTCGCGGTCTCCTCTATGACCTCGTCAGTGAAGAACTGAGGGTCTATTGATCCTATCCTTACCCTTTCGATACCGTCTATCCTGTCGATCTCCTGCAGGAGCCTCAAAAGGTTCCAGCCGCCTTGAAGGTCAGCGCCGTAGGATGCTATGTGTATGCCTGTCAGAACGACCTCCCTGAAGCCGTGCTCCGCAAGCTTCCTCACCTCTTCCAGGGCCTTCTCCGGATCCTTGCTGCAGACAGCTCCCCTGGCGTAAGGTATGAGGCAGTAGGAGCAGAACCTGTTGCAGCCGTCCTGCACTTTCACAAACGCCCTTGTCCTGCCCCTGTATTCCTCAACGTTCAGCTCCTCGAACTCGGTGTTTTTTAGCACGTCGGATACCTCGACAATTTTCTCCCGTTCTTCCCTTGCCCTGTTAACCCAGTAGACGGCATCGCCCTTGTTCCTTGTTCCCAGCACTACGTCCACTCCTTCTATGAGCGAGACCTCCTCGGGCTTTATCTGCGAGTAGCAGCCCACGACGGCTATTATCGCCTCGCTGTTCTCTTTCCTCGCCCTGCCGATCATCTGCCTTGATTTCTTGTCGCCCATTTTCGTGACCGTGCAGGTGTTTATGACGTACACGTCAGCGAACTTGTCGAAATCCACTATTTCGTAGCCGTCCCTTTTAAATTTTTCTATCATGGCTTCAGTTTCGTACTGGTTGACCCTGCAGCCCAGTGTTGCAAATGCTGCCTTCATTATAAAACTCCTCCTAAATCGCCCAGCTCATAGAGCACGAGCGCCGCGCAGACAAACCCCGCCGTTTCGGTCCTCAGGATCCTCGGCCCAAGCGTTATAACCTCTGCGCCTATCCTTTCCATCACTTCTATCTCGGCTGGCTCAAAGCCGCCTTCCGGCCCGATTACTATGGCCACTTTCTTCACTGCAGCCCTGTCTATGCCCTGGCAGACCTTCCTGAGCCCTTTGCCTTCCTGGTTCTCGTATGGTACGAGTATGAGGTCCACATCTTCAAGCTCCCTGATCATTTCCGCGAATTCCACCGGCTGGTTTATCTTCGGTATCAGCGTCCTCTTGCTCTGCTTGCAGGCTTCGAGCGCTATCCTGTTCCATCTGTCCAGCTTCTTGTATTCGCCCAGCTCGCTCTTCACGACCACCCTCTCGGTCACGACCGGCGTTATCTCCCTTACCCCCAGCTCCGTCGCCTTCTGCGCTATGAGGTCCATCTTCTGTGATTTCGGGAGTCCCTGGTAGAGGTGTATCTCTACCGGGCTTTCATTTGTTGTTTCAAGCTTACTTATTATTCTGAGCGCTACCTCTTTCTTGTTCACGTCCGTGATCTCGGCAAGATAGTCGGTGCCCTGGCAGTCGTTCAGGCTGACCTGGTCTCCCTCCTCCAGCCTGAGCACCTTGTATATATGCTTAACGTCCTCTCCGTCTATAACCGCAGTGTCCCCGTCTATGTTTTCCTGTGGTATAAAGAATTTATGCATTATACTCTCTCCCCGCTATATTTTGCAACAATGGCCGCCCATTCGCCCTCCACGTTTGCCTCTGCCACTTCAAATCCGGCTTCCTCCAGCTTTGCTGCCACTTCGTCCTTCCTGTCCTTAAGTATTCCGGAGGAGATGAAATAACCTCCCTTGTTGATGCACTTCTTTACATCCTCCAGGATGAGAATGATAATATCCGCGATTATGTTTGCAACTACTATGTCGGCCTTGCCCTCGACCACATCCAGAAGGTTGCCGTGCAGTATCTCGATGTTGTCCAGCTTGTTCAGCTTAACGTTTTCCTCTGCGGATTTCACTGCCACAGGATCCAGGTCTACGCCCACAACCCTTGCGGCCTGCAGCTTAGCTGCCACGATGGCCAATATGCCCGAGCCGGTGCCTATGTCGAATACTGTTGAGTCCTTCTTCACGTACTTTTCAAGGGCCTTTATGCACATCCTTGTTGTCTCATGGGTTCCCGTGCCGAAAGCCATGCCCGGGTCAAGCTCCACTACGATGTCCCCTTCGCCGCCTTCATAATCTTCCCATATGGGCTTTATGACGATCCTTTCGCCTACCTTTGCAGGTTTGTAGTACTGCTTCCAGTTGTTTTCCCAGTCCTCTTCGTTGACCTTGGCAACCGTGATTATGCCTTCCCCCTTGTCTATGCCGAAGTCGCCTATGGCATCGAAGGATTCCCTTATGTATTTAATGTGGTCTTCGAAATTTTCATCCTCCTTGAAGTATGCCTTTATGATTGCGCCTTCCTTTATGTCCAGAAGCGTCTCGTCGAAATAATCCCAGTCTCCCGGATTCTTTTTCTTGAATTCGACATCCTCAGGATCCTCTATCGATACACCCTGAACGTCAGTGTTGTAAAGTATGCCGTAAACCGCTTCGATGGCTTCGCTGCTTGTGATTATGGTTACCTCAAGCCAGTCCTTTTCCTTGTCCATGCTCTCATCCCCTTATCCCTTAATAATCCAAAAAAACTCCGCTTCTCTTTTGAGAAGCAGAGCCGTCCTACTTGAAGGTGTCCTTTATCTTGCCCATAAAGGATTTCTTGCTGCCATCTTCTTCTGAAATTTCTCCGCTCGCCTCCATGTACATGAGCAGCGCTTCTTTCTGTTTAGCGCTCAATGTCTTTGGTATGTCGACAACCACGTTTACGTACTGGTCTCCTCTTCCGTGCCCGTTGACCCTCGGCACTCCTTTGCCCTTGAGCCTGAACACTGTTCCCGGCTGGGTTCCCGGAGGGACGCTGTACTTCACGTCTCCGTCTATCGTAGGCACCTTCAGCTCAACGCCGAGGGTTGCTTTTGAGAAGCTTATGTTGGAATCTATAAAGATGTCGTAGCCTTTCCTTTTGAAAACCTTATGCGGCGTTACCCTGATATTTACATACAGGTCTCCCGAAGGGCCTCCGCCTGTTCCGTGCTCGCCCTGTCCCCTCATAGGGATGACGTTGCCGGTATCGACTCCCGCAGGTATTTTTACAGTTATCTTCCTGTTCTTTCTTATCTTTCCCGAGCCTTTGCATTCCTGGCACGGATCTGATATTATAGTGCCTTTTCCGCCGCACTTGTCGCAGGTGTTCATGCTCATGAAGCTTCCGAGAGGAGTGTTCCTCTGTACCCTAACCTGCCCTGTTCCGCCGCACTTGTCGCAGGTCTTTGGCTGTGTGCCTTCCTTAGCGCCAGTTCCGCCGCAGGTTTCGCACTTCTCGTTCCTTGTGATGGAAATTTCCTTCTCGACTCCCGCTACAGCCTCCTCGAATGTCAGAGTGACAGTGTACTCCAGGTCCGCACCCTTTGCAGGGCCTCCCTTTTTCCTTCTGCCGCCACCGCCGCCGCCAAAGAACGAATCGAATATGTCTCCGAAGCCTCCGAAATCCGAGAAATCGAAGCCTTCCGCACCGTAGCCGCCATATCCGCCCGCACCGAAATCAGCATCTCCGTACTGGTCATAGCGCGCCTTCTTTTCAGGATCCGAAAGCACCTGGTAAGCCTCGTTTATCTCCTTGAACTTCTCTTCGGCTTCTTTATCCCCCTGATTTTTGTCAGGGTGGTATTTTATCGCTAATTTCCTAAAGGCTTTTTTAATTTCCTCATCGCTGGCACCCTTCTGAAGTCCAA
This sequence comes from Bacillota bacterium, assembly GCA_017861315.1. Classification (GTDB taxonomy): domain Bacteria; phylum Bacillota; class Clostridia; order Clostridiales; family Clostridiaceae; genus UBA699. Next base: position 19,896 of record JAGFXP010000043.1, read on the forward strand.
GCACCTCATAGAAATCTTTTTTCGCCATTTTGCAGTTTCACCACCTAAATTTAATAACTTATCTAAAATTACTTGAATTAAGGGAGGAGCACAATACTCATCCCTTAATTGTTACAGCACTATATTATACACTATTTTGAGCAGCTTTGTAAATTATTTGTCGTCTTCCACTTTGTAGTCGGCGTCTACCACGTTGTCTCTTTCAGCGTATCCGCCTTCAGCGCCCTGTTCTCCCTGCGCTTCGGCACCCTGTCCCTGGGCAGCTTCTGCCTGGTAAAGCTTTGATGAAACTGCGTAGAATGCTTCTGTGAGCTCTTCTGTAGCTTTCTTTATAGCTTCAAGATCCTCTCCCTCTTTAACAGCATTGACTGCAGCTATCTTTGCTTCAATGTTTGCCTTGTCTTCAGCCGAAACCTTGTCGCCAAGATCCTTAAGCGTCTTTTCGGACTGGTAAACAGCCTGGTCTGCATTGTTCTTTGTTTCGATGCCTTCCTTCTTCTTCCTGTCTTCTTCAGCGAACATCTCAGCATCCTTTACAGCCTTGTCGATTTCGTCGTCGCTCAGGTTTGTCGAGGCAGTTATTGTGATGTTTGCCTCTTTTCCTGTTCCCTTGTCCTTCGCCGATACATTTACTATGCCGTTTGCATCTATGTCGAATGTTACTTCGATCTGAGGGATTCCTCTTGGAGCAGGAGCTATTCCTGATAGAGTGAATCTTCCCAACGTCTTGTTGTCTGCAGCCATCTGTCTTTCACCCTGCACAACATGTATTTCAACGGAAGTCTGTCCGTCTGCTGCTGTTGAGAACACCTGGCTTTTCTTTGTAGGTATTGTTGTGTTTCTCTCTATAAGCGGAGTTGCGATTCCTCCGAATGTTTCGATTCCCAGCGTGAGCGGCGTTACGTCCAGAAGGAGCACGTCCTTGACATCGCCGGTAAGAACTCCGGCCTGGATAGCTGCACCAACGGCAACGCATTCGTCCGGGTTTACTCCCTTTGAAGGCTCTTTTCCCGTGAAGCTCTTAACAGCATCCTGAACCGCAGGGATTCTTGTGGATCCTCCTACGAGTATAACCTTGTCTATGTCGCTCAGTGACAATCCTGCATCAGCCAGCGCTTTTCTCATAGGCTCGAGCGTAGCGTCAACAAGGTCGTGAGTAAGCTCGTTGAATTTAGCTCTTGTAAGAGTCATGTCAATGTGCTTAGGGCCAGTCGCGTCTGCAGTTATGAACGGAAGGTTGATGCTTGTCTGCATTGATGATGAAAGCTCGATCTTAGCTTTTTCTGCAGCTTCCTTCAGTCTCTGGAGCGCCATCTTGTCGTTTCTGAGGTCTATTCCCGATTCTGATTTGAATGTGTTTGCGATGTAGTCCATAACCTTGGTGTCGAAGTCGTCTCCGCCAAGTTTTGTGTTTCCGTTTGTTGATTTAACTTCGAACACGCCGTCGCCAAGCTCGAGTATTGACACGTCGAATGTACCGCCGCCCAGGTCGTATACGAATATCTTCTGGTTGGTGTCCATCTTGTCAAGTCCGTATGCAAGCGCTGCAGCTGTAGGCTCGTTTATGATTCTCAGGACTTCAAGTCCCGCTATTCTTCCAGCATCCTTTGTAGCCTGTCTCTGGCTGTCGTTGAAGTATGCAGGCACAGTGATTACCGCCTGTGTGATCTTTTCTCCCAGGTACGCTTCAGCATCTGCTTTGATCTTCTGAAGGATCATTGCCGATATTTCCTGAGGTGAATATTCTTTTCCATCTATATTAACCTTGAAGCCTGTTCCCATGTGTCTCTTTATTGAAGAGATTGTCCTGTCAGGGTTTGTGATCGCCTGTCTCTTGGCAACCTGCCCAACCAGTCTTTCACCGCTTGGCTGGAAGGAAACTACTGAAGGTGTTGTTCTTGCGCCTTCTGCGTTTGTGATAACTACAGGATCTCCACCCTCCATAACAGCGAAACATGAGTTTGTTGTACCTAAATCAATACCGATTACTTTTGACATTTAATTTACCTCCTAAAATTCAACTTCATAGTTGTGGTTTTTCTATATTATTACTCTTAATTAGCAACTTTTACCATGCTGCATCTGAGGACTTTATCTCCTCTTTTGTAGCCTTTCTGGAACACATCAGCTACGGCATTCTGCCCGAGATTCTCATCGAACACATGCATTACTGCCTCATGGAAATTCGGGTCGAAGCCGTCGGCTGTAGGGATTTCCTCCACCTGCAGCGTTTCCAGGGCATGCCTGAACTGCTTCACCGTCATGTCTATGCCTTTCTTCAGGTCCTCCACGCTCCCATCGACTTCCGCCGCCCTCTCCAGATTATCGAGCACGGGCAGGACAGCCTTCAGGATGTCTTCGCAGGCAGCAGTGTAGATGCCTTCTTTTTCCTTCGTGGTCCTCTTCCTGTAGTTTTCATACTCTGCAACGGTCCTTGCGAAACGATCCCTGACCGTTTCAAATTCATTCCTGAGTTTGACCACTTCATCTGAGATCTTCACGTTTTCCAGATTTGCTTCCTGAAGCTGTTTCTTCAGCTCCTCGACAGGATCCTCCTGAACCATATCCTGCTCAGCCGTCTGATCGGCCTCCTGGTCAAGCTTTTGGTCCACTTCCTGGTTTTCACACATACATAAGTTCCTCCATTCTAGTTATATTGGTTTTTATCAATCATCAAAACAATTGTGGGTTATGCTGTCGTTTATCTCCCTGACTATTTTGTCCAGCACGGTCACCACCTTAGAATACTGTATCCTTGTGGGGCCTATTACCCCGATGGCGCCTATAGGCTTGTCGTGAAGCTTGTATACGGCAGTTATTACGCTGCAGTCTCGTGCATCGTCCAGGGCATTCTCATTTCCTATCCTTATCGTGATGTTAGCGTTGCCGCTAAGCAGTCCCCTCAGCTTGTTCTTGTTGCCGAGGAGGGTAAGGAACTCCTTTGCCTTCTCGATATCGTTGTACTCAGGATAGTTGAATATGTTTTCGGCTCCCTCCACAATGGCCTCCGAAGAGCCCGCCTTTGTGAGGCTCTCATAGAGGGCCGGGATCACCGCGTTGAATATATCCTCATAGCCTGCAAGGTCATTCTTCAGGTTGTTGATAACCGTAAGGTTGATCTCTTCCACGTTCAGGCCCTTGAGCCTGTGGTTAATTATGCCGTTGAGCCTCACTACAACATTCATGTCCTGAGGGCTGTTAAGCACTTTGATAATGTTGTTTTTTATTATGCCGTTGTCTGTTATTACTATGAGCAGCATCTGGTTTTCGTCAAGGCTCATAAGCTGCAGTGATTTGATCGCGCTCCTCGTAACGGAGGGCGGATTGACAATGCAGGTCAGCTTTGTGAGCTCAGATACCAGAAGCGTCGCCTGCTTCAGCATCTTGTCCATCTCGAACAGGGCTGTATCCAGGAGCTTGGTTTTTATGAAAAACTCTTCCTCGCTGGTGAGCTGATGCTGGTTCATGAGCTTGTCTACGTAGAGCCTGTAGCCCTTGTCTGAAGGCTTTCTTCCCGATGAAGTGTGGAGATGCTCAAGGTATCCCATATCTTCGAGATCAGCCATCTCATTCCTTATCGTTGCCGGGCTTACTCCGAGGTCATACTTCTTGGCAATGGTTCTGGATCCCACCGGCTCACCTGTGTTTATATAATCATTTATGATGGCCCTGAGTATTTTTATCTTCCTGACATCCATATCCATATTATCACCTCTCTCTGTTAGCACTCAGCAGGAGTGAGTGCTAATCGCTCTGTTTAAAATGTTATCACTCCTTATTTTTATTGTCAACTTTCATCGTTTTATCTTATTTTACAATAAAAGGGCTATTTCCATGATTACATGGAAATAAGCCCTTATTTCACCGAATTTCTCTTGTTTTTGCGCTCTTATAAAATGAACTCGCACATTACGCTGTTCGAAAGCTCTACGCCCTTGTCAGTAAGCCTTATCCTGCCGCCCTCCGCGGCGAGCAGCCCGCGGCCCTGGAACTTCCTGATCACGTCCCCGTAGACCTGGTATATATCCTGACCGAACCTTTCCCTGAAATCCGACAGCCCTATGCCAGCCGTTTTTCTCAGGCCCATGAACATGAATTCCTCCATTGTATCCTCAGCCGTATTCTCGTGGACTTCCCTTTTGCCCGGGCCTCTGCCTTCCATGAAACCGATGTATTCCTCTACGCCGGATGGATTGCTTAAGCGGACGCCGTCAACGAAGGAATGCGCACCCGCACCGCAGCCGATGTATTCCTCCAGGTTCCAGTAGATAAGGTTGTGCCTGCACTCTTTTCCCGGCTTCGAGAAATTCGATATCTCATACTGGCTGTAACCCTTCTCCCTCAGGAATTCAAGGGTGTGCCTGTACATCGCCCTCTCGGTCTCCTCGTCTGGCAGCTGCAGGCTACCCTCTTCGTAAAGCCTCCAGAATTCAGTCCCCTCTTCTATGATGAGGCTGTAGCAGGAGATGTGCTCGGGATCAAGTTCGGCTATCTTTTGCAGCGATTCCTTCCAGTCCTCAAGGGACTGTCCCGGCAGCCCGAACATGAGGTCCACGTTGATATTTCCGAAGCCCAGCTTCCTTGCGGTCCTGTAGCCTTTCAGGAATTCCCCGTAGGTGTGGATCCTTCCCAGCCTCTTCAGATGGCTGTCCTGCACTGCCTGCAGGCCTATGCTCAGCCTGTTTGCCCCCATGTCCATGAGCGCCTTCAGCTTTTCCTCGTCGAAGGTGCCGGGATTGGCTTCCACTGTGAATTCGGCGCCTTCCATCAGGTTCAGCCTGCCTATTGCTTCCCCTATAATGCCCCAGCCTTCCAAAGACAAATAGGTGGGGGTGCCCCCACCTATGAAGATGCTCTTGATTCCATCCACCGCTGCTTCCGCAATCTCCCCGGCAAGAGCCTTTGAGTAATCTGTCATGAGGCCAGACATGCCGCTGTAGGAGCAGAAGTCGCAGTAGAGGCATTTGCTCTTGCAGAACGGGATGTGAATATAAAGCCCCCTGTCCATTCTAGTCGTCCGTCTTGAGGACGGCCATGAACGCTTCCTGGGGCACTTCCACGCTTCCTACCTGCCTCATCCTCTTCTTTCCTTCCTTCTGCTTCTCGAGGAGCTTCTTCTTTCTGGTTATGTCTCCTCCGTAGCATTTGGCAAGTACGTCCTTCCTGAGTGCCCTGACGGTCTCGCGGGCGATGACCTTTCCGCCGACGGCAGCCTGGATGGGGATCTCGAACTGCTGTCTTGGGATTATCTCCTTCAGCTTCTCTGCCATCACCCTTCCTCTTTCGTAAGCCCTTTCCTCGGGTACTATCATTGAAAGTGCGTCCACGACATCACCGTTGAGGAGTATGTCGAGCTTGACGAGCTTTGCCTGCTTGTAGCCGTGCAGCTCGTAATCGAGCGATGCATAGCCCTTGGACCTTGACTTGAGCACGTCGAAGAAGTTGTATATTATCTCGTTCAAAGGTATCTCGTAGTTCAGCATTACCCTGGTTTCCTCAAGGTACTGCATGTCCTTGAAGATTCCTCTCCTGGTCTGGGCCAGGTCCATCACTGCGCCGACGTATTCCGACGGTGTTATTATGGAAGCCTTTACTATTGGTTCCTCCATATACTTGATCTCCGTAGGTCCCGGCATGTTCGTAGGGTTTGTAAGCTCAACCACAGCGTCGTCATGCCTCGTTATCTTGTATATAACTGAAGGCGCCGTGGTGATTATATCCAGGTTGAACTCCCTTTCAAGCCTCTCCTGGATTATCTCCATGTGCAGGAGTCCCAGGAATCCGCATCTGAAGCCGAAGCCCAGCGCGATGGATGTCTCCGGCTCGAAGTGGAGCGCGGCGTCATTCACCTGGAGCTTTTCCAGGGAGTCCCTCAGTTCGCCGTATTTCGCTCCGTCCACAGGGTAGATGCCGCTGTATACCATTGAAACGGCAGGCCTGTAGCCTGGCAGAGCCTCTTTGGTAGGGTTCTTTGCGTCGGTTATGGTGTCTCCGGTTCTCGCGTCCCTTACGACCTTTATGGAAGCTGTGAAATAACCCACATCTCCAGCCTTCAATTCATCCACAGGAAGGTACTGAGGCACAAAAATCCCTACCTCCGTAACCTCATACACTTTTCCGGTAGCCATGAACTTTATCATCGAACCCGGCTTGACGCTTCCTTCCATCACGCGGATGTAGCTTACTACTCCCTTGTAGCTGTCATAGTTGGAGTCGAATATGAGGGCCTTCAAAGGTGCACCCTCGTCCCCTTCCGGTGCAGGCACGTGTTCTATAACCGCTTCCAGAACGTCCTTTACATTGAGCCCTGTCTTTGCAGAAACCAGCGGAGCGTAGCTGGCATCGATACCGATGACATCCTCGATCTCCTTCTTGATCTCATCTGGCCTAGCGCTGGGCAGGTCAACTTTGTTAATGACCGGCACTATCTCAAGGTTGTTGTCCACTGCAAGGTATGTGTTGGCAAGCGTCTGGGCCTGTATTCCCTGCGTCGCGTCGACAACAAGCACAGCCCCTTCGCAGGCAGCAAGGCTTCTTGACACTTCGTAGTTAAAATCCACATGCCCCGGGGTATCGATGAGGTTCAGGATATATTCCTCACCGTTGTCCGCCTTGTATACGAGCCTGGCAGCCTGGGATTTGATAGTTATGCCCCTCTCCCTCTCCAGCTCCATGTTGTCCAGGACCTGGTTCTCCATCTCCCTCTTTGTAAGGGTCCCCGTCATTTCCAGCAGCCTGTCAGCCAGCGTGGACTTGCCGTGGTCTATATGTGCAATAATAGAAAAATTTCTAATATGTTTTTGTCTTTCGCTTTGCATTTTTTATCCTCCATAAACTTCATCGTGATTAGCCATAGTAAATTATAGCATATCAAATATTGCGATAAAAGTAAATTTGTATATTTTACTTGAAGTGCTTAAATATTAATGATATAATTGCTTGTGTTAAAAAGAAATGATCACGCAGATTTCCCCAAAACTGCTGAGACCTTTATAAAAATACAAGGGGGTGAAAACATGGCAAATATTAAATCCGCAAAAAAGAGAATAAGAGTTATCGAAACTAAGACTTTAAGAAACAAGATTGTTAAATCTGCTCTGAAGACTACTATAAAGAAGTTCGAGACTGCAATCGCTGAAGGCAATGCTGAAACAAGCAAAGCAGCATACACAAATGCAACTAAAGCTTTAGACATGGCAGCTTCAAAAGGAATCATACACAAGAATAAGGCAGCTAGAACTAAGTCAAGATTAGCTTCAAAATTAAATGCGTTGAACGCATAGTAAAAAGGCTTTACCATCTCACAGGTAAGGCCTTATTTATTTTTTTGCGAAAATTTGCAGCATCGCATACATTGAGCGATATTTGAAGGTTGAATGTTAAACTTAATTATTAACAAACCCGAATATACTCACTGTAAAACCAATAACAGCGATCAGCAAGCCTAATAATCCAAAAATAACGCCATTATTAGCGTAAAAGTTGCTGCCAAATGCAATAAATCCGACTCCAGCAACCGTAACCTCTAATCCTAATAGCATTATTTGATTTGAAGTCTTGTTTTTTGTATGCTTTTTCAAAATGACAATAGTTGTAAATACTGAAACAAACAGGATCAAATATCCCATAAAACCCCTCCTTTTATGTAATGCGCCATGTAAGAATATTATTCAGCCTTAATATCTAATCTACCTATATCAAAAAATATATACCTTCCAATCAGTTTTTCTTCTCTGAACTTGAAGCCAATGTCAAATTTCATAATCCCACAATCAACAATTACAGGATTTATGGATAATACTTGACCATATGCAGAATATGACCAAATATTATGGGGTTTAGGAATTAAGGCTTTGATTTCCTTTTCATTCTCACTAAACATTGTATTGTAAGGCACATCAACACCTTCCAAGTAGTCGAGCATAATATTGTAAATAGTGTCTTCTTTGAAATCTATGGGTTGTCCAAAGGCATGATATATCCGACCATTAAACTCAAAGGTCACTTCACCCTCTTTCGCTTCCTTTGATAGCCAGTCAATTTTAACAATTTTTACCTTTACTGTATCTTCCGTCATAATCACCTCGTTAATTCGCAATATGGGAAAAGGGCGAATTAAAGCGATCGAGCCCGTTTTAATCCTACAATAACAAAAACTATTCCTAATATCGTAAAGGCAGCGTTTTTACTTTGCCAATCCAGCAGATAACTAAGCGCATTTAAAGAAAGTAATATGAAACCAATAATAAACATTGCATATCCTTGGATTTTCTTATTCACATCAATTTCCCTCCAGTATAGAAAGTTCGTCATTTTTTACCATTATTCGTTTACCCGATTGGTTACTTGCGAACAATTTTTGAAAATTGTTCGCCTATTGGAACTGAACATCTTATTTACTCCCCCAAAGACACATAATCTTTAGATACAATTATATCTGGAAACCACATCCAATTCAAACAAAATTCAGCAAACGCATGGCATTTGTTTCATGTCTTTTCACGTAACCGCA
>JAGFXP010000081.1 GCA_017861315.1 Bacillota bacterium
TGACGCCAGACATTGTCTGACTTGATTTTATGCTGGTTTGTGTATTTCTTTAGTAAAACTTACGTTTTACTCTCTCTGTTTAATTTTCAAAGACCATTTCCAACCTCTATTTCTTGGTTGGAACTTTATTCTATCACACCGGTTTTATGCTTGTCAATAAGTTTTTCAACTTCATTTGATCATTCGTTAACTTTCTGTTAACTTCGCTCCCGGCGACATGTACTATAATATCACCTTCAGAAAAACAGAGTTAATGCTTAGTCTCCGTTTACGGATATTGCCCCAGCATTAACTCTTGATAACTCATTTTTACTCATTTATTCACATATTGATACACCAGGTAGAGTAGATTACGTGTTTTGCTCTTCGTAGAGGTCAACCACCCTTTTTTTCAATACAGGATGTATTAAATACGGTGCAATGTCACACATCGGTTTCAAAACAAACAATCTTTCCTCCATCCTAGGATGAGGCAGGATTACTTTTTCATCCCAGATGATCAGATCATCGTAGAATATTATATCGAGGTCTATTGTCCTAGGGCCCCAGTGGATAATCCTTTCCCTCTTCAGCAATTTTTCGGTTTCAAGGAGCTTATCCATCAGTTCATGCGGTGTCATCAGTGTCCTGATTTCGAATGCACCGTTCAAAAAATCATCCTGCTCAACAAATCCAACAGGCTTTGTCTCATATAGGCTTGATATTTTAGTTACGCAGCACTCGGAAGACGCATTTATAATGTCAATTGCATCTCTGATGTTCTTATGCTTGTCACCAAGGTTGGAACCTACAGCAATATAAGCTGTATGCCATCCCCTCTCAATTTTAACTGAAGCATATTCAAGCGGTTTCCCTATAGGAGCCCACGGTTTTTTGATCTCTACTATTATTTTTTCTACAGGCTTGTAGTTTTTCAGCACATAAGCAGCCACTTTCTCTGCAGCTGTTTCTATAAGATCCAGTTTTTCCCTGTTGAACTCATTCTCAACATCGTAGCAGAGCTGAGCATAATTGACTGTGTCCAGCAGATTGTCGCTTTTCCCGGCTCTTCTTAAGTCCAGAAAAATATCAATAGAAAGGATGAATCTCTGACCCATTTCCTTCTCCTGTATGTTGACACCGTGGTAGCTGTAAATCTCAAGATCCTTTACCCTTATCCTGTCCAAGTCAACTACCTCCTGACGATGGCGTCGGTCATAATGCACGCCCTCTTGTTTTCAAGCACATCGTGCACCCTGACAAAGTCGCAGCCTTTTGTTATCCCTACAACTGTTGTTGCTATCGTACCTTCAACCCGCTGGTCCACAGGAAGATCAAGTACGGCACCTATGGTCGATTTCCTGGAAGTTCCGAGGAGCAGCGGATAACCCATCGCCTTTATTTTTTCAAGGCAGTTTATGGTCTCAAGGTTCTGATCTACAGTTTTTGCAAAGCCTATCCCCGGGTCGAGCATTATCTTTTCAGGCTTAACACCAGCCCTTAATGCAATATCCACGCTCTCCTGCAGGTCAGCTATGATATCCTCGATGAGATTCTTATAATCCTTGTCATTTCGGTTATGCATCAGGCAGCAGGCTGCCCCATGTTTTGCTGTGATTTCTGCAATATGTTCATCATACTTGAATCCCCATATATCATTTATCAGATCCGCTCCCGCTTCCAGCGCTGCCTCGGCTACCCTGCTTTTGTATGTGTCGATGGACACCGGGATATCAAATCTTTCCTTTATTGCTTTAATGATGGGAACAATCCTGGCTATTTCCTCCTCGTCTGAAAGCAATATATATCCAGGCCTGGTGGACTCTCCGCCAACATCGATAATATCGGCTCCTTCCTCTATCATCTTGTTGACCCTGTCCATTGCATTATCCATATCATTGAACCTTCCGCCGTCCGAAAAAGAGTCCGGAGTTACATTCAAAATACCCATTATGTAGGTTCTTGCCCCTATTTTAAATTCCTTGTTTCCTATTTCCATTATTTCGGTCATATCGCACCTCTTAACTTAATATTTTATTGTAAGATTCTTCTTTTCATCCTTCCAGTTGCATTCTTTGGATGCGCTGCAGGAATAGCAGTTCCTGGACAGCTTGTCGCTCCTGTAGAAAATGCTGCCGAAGCTTTCGGAGCCTTCTGATTCTGCCCTGTGCCCCCTCACTGCCGCAAGTATAATCTCCTTTTCCGCTTTGCTGAAACCTGAATCATCAAGTATGTCACCTGCCAGGTCTGCGCTTCCCTCATCATGAGGTTTTCCCTCACTATACTGCATCCACCTTCCGATATCGTGCAGAAGAGCTGCAGCGTAGACAACCTCCTTGCTGATGTTTATTTTGTTTTCAAGAACCAAGATGTATGCGATCCTTGCCACATCCATAAAGTGCCTGAGGTCATGCCGGCAGAATTTTCTTTCAGTCTCATAGCTTTCATTTAATTTCAGGTATTCCTGATATCTATTGTCGTTGAAGATTTTATTCACCCTTTCCAAGTCATCCACCCCCTGTCCGTTTAACTAATTATACACAAAAAATGAAGATGAGAAAACGACTAAAACAATCAAAATCATATTTCAATTATTTTCGTAATAATTCTTTACAATAAAAGAGACTGTGATAAGTTTCACAGTCTCTTTTGACTTCTGCTATTCCAAAAGCAGAAGTGCATCTTCGGGGACCTTCAGAAACAGGTTTTCTTTATCTTTCCTGTTGTCCCATTCTTCCTTCTTAATTTTGAAAAGTATGCCGCTTTCCAAAATAATATTGTACTCAAATATATCTTCAACAATCTTTTTGACCTCGCACTCAATTATGTTGTTCTCATCCTTAAGCTCATCACCCCGGGCTATTTGAAAATCGTGAGCCCTTATTCCAAGATATTTTATGTTGCTGTCCACTCTTTTTTCAGTTTTCAAAACAACATCCCAGTCTGCTGCATGAACACTGTTAGAAGACAGGACTTCGCATTTCGATATATTCTTGCAACCCGTCAGCCTTGCTGCAGCAAGCAGTTTAGGCTGTTCAAATATTTCTTTAGTATCCCCGTGCAGGACTAACGTTCCCTTGTCAATGATGATTAGATTTTTGCACAGTCTGTATGCCTCATCCCTGCTGTGGGTGACCATCAAAACCTCGCCTTCGTACAGTTTAAGCAGTTCCAGAACCTCTGTCTGAACCTGATCCTTCAGATGGGAATCCAGTGCCGAAAAAGGCTCATCCAGAAGCAGCACATCAGGACTGTATGCTATGCACCTAGCCAGCGCCACCCTCTGCTGCTGTCCACCGGAAAGCTGCTTCGGGTATTTTTTCTCAAGTCCATCCAAATGGAAGGAGGTTATCATCTCGCTAACCTTCTGTGCTTTTTCCTTTTGGTGGCATGTCAATCCTATACCGATATTCTCTTCCACCGTCATATTAGGAAAGAGAGCATAGCTTTGAAACAGGTACCCTATATTCCTCTCCTGAGGCTTCAGATTGATTTTTTTCAGAGAATCGAACAGCACCTTTCCGTCAAGCACGATCCGCCCTTCATCGGGAGTCTCTATGCCTGCTATGCATTTGAGCGTCATGCTCTTGCCACTGCCAGAAGCTCCAAGAATACCAAGATAATCCCCGTCAGTTTTAAAAGCGACCTCGAGGGTAAACCCTTTCAGCTTTTTCTTTATGTCTACCAGCAACCCCATAAACTTCTTCCTTACTATAAATATTTTGTTCCCTTGATAGTGAAGTAATTGGTTGAAACAACAACTATAAAGGATATAACTAAAACTACTATAACATAATAAGCGGCTGTCTGCATGTTTCCTGCAGCAACTTCAGCGTATATTGCCAAAGGAAGAGTCCTGGTCTTGTTCAATATATTGCCTGCGATCATAGCTGTTGCTCCGAATTCGCCAAGCCCCCTTGCGAATGCCAATATGGCCCCTGCAGCTACTCCCGGAAGAGCAAGCGGCATGATTACCCGCCAGAAAATTCTATTCTCAGACATCCCCAGTGTCCTTGCAGCCATAATCAGGCTCTGATCAACCTGTTCGAACGCTCCTCTTGCAGAGCGGTACATGAGCGGGAATGAAATAACTACAGCAGCTATGACAGTGGCTGTCCAGGAGAAAACTATCTTCACGCCCATAAAATCGAGCAGGAACTTTCCTATAGGCCTGTTCACACCGAATGCAATCAAAAGAAAAAAGCCAACAACGGTCGGCGGAAGGACCATGGGGAGAGTCAGTATGCCGTCCAATATCATCTTCGCTTTTTCCGACTTCATGTTTACAATCCATCTTGCAACAAATAGCCCTAACATAAACGTTAAGGCTATTGCTGCAGATGCTGTCTTCATTGAAATTAATATAGGTGACAGCTCCATGATATCATTCTCCCTTACTTGTTTGCGGTGAAGCCATAGGATTCTAGAATTTTCAAAGCTTCATCTGTCTGTAAAAACTCTACAAACGCTTGTGCTGCTGGCTGGTTTTTACTGGCTTTAACTATGCCTACCGGGTATATTACTTTTGATACGCTTCCCTCTGGAGCTTCTGCCACAACTTTTACTCTGCTGTTTGAAGCCGCATCGGTCTTGTATACTATTCCAGCATCAGCACTGCCTTCTGCTACCCAATTGAGAACCTCTGTAACATTCGTTCCGAGGCTCGATTTATCAGAAATCTGATCCCAAAGGTTGAGGCTGGTAAGCGCTTCTTTTGCATACTGTCCGGCTGGCACGCTCTCAGGATCACCGATAGCAACCTTGTCAGCTTTAACGATATCTTCAAAAGCGCTTATTTCATTGCCGCTGTCAGCAGGAACGATAAGCACGATTTTGTTTTCAAGAAGCTTGACTATGGAATCTTCAAGTAAAAGTCCCTTCTCATCAAGAGCTGTCATTTGCTTCATAGCAGCCGACATGAACACGTCGACATCAGCACCCGACTCTATCTGTGTCTGTAGTTTTCCTGAGCTGTCATAGGTTGTCTGGACTTTTACATCAGGATATTTTGCATTAAACGCCGGTATCAATTTTTCATCCATGCAGTTCTTCAAGCTTGATGCTGCCGCCACCGTAATTGTTCCTTCTGTTTTTGCAGTGCTGCTGCAGCCAGCAAAGGACAAAATCAAGCAGCAAATGGCTAAGAATAGGCTGATTCTTTTTTTCATTTTTCTCCCCCTAAAATAGTATTTTTTAACACGTTTGCCTTACAAACGCATCCAAACCGAACTAAACCGAACTAAAACTTTCTAATCAGATTGTATTACTTTAATATAGAGCTGTCAATTCGTTTTCAGAATCTTGTACTATATTGAGGCACTGCTTCATAATTATACAGTTGTTATATATATTTTGTTTATGCTAAAATATATTGAGCGTTAAATTAATGATAAGCAGGTGGTTGAATGAACGATGATATTTTATATAAACCTGAGGAGATTGCTGAAAAACTCAAAATAACCAAGGGCACTGTTTACGAAATGATAAAGCGCGGCGACCTGGAAGCCCACCGTATAGGCAGACATATCAGGGTATCCGGCACCCAGCTGGATTACTATCTTCTAAAAGCCAGAGGCTCGGAAAACATCTATGAAGCTGAGTTAATACATAAAAACGGCGAAACTCTGGCAACTGTTGGTTCAGTAAACATCAGTGTTAGTACTGATCTTGAAGGGCGTGCAAAAGTGTCCATCCGTCCGGAGGACATCATTTTAAGCAAGGGAACCTTTGTAAGCAGCGCCAGGAATGTATTTAAAGGCACAGTAAAAAACATCATAGAAGAAGGCAGCAGCGCAAAAGTCATTCTCGATATCGGCATGCCTATGACTGCACTCATAACAAAAAAATCCCTCAATGAGATGGGTATCGTCATGGGAACCGAACTATACGCCATTTTCAAAACCATGGCAGTAAAAGTATACAAATAGATGAAAAGAGCCGGAATTAAATTCCAGCTCTTTTTATTATTACCTGAATTATAGCGTTACTAGTCTCGGCAGCATGATAAAATATGCCGCAAATATAATCAAGAACAATATCAGTGAACTGTAAATGATCATATTATTTTTAAAAAATACACCTGTGATTACTCCAATTCCTGATAAAACCAGCAATCCTAAACCAACTGTAGACAATAAACCAACATTCATGACTTTTGAATTCCTCCTTACTGACTAAGACGAGTTAACACTAGAAAAAAACACCTCAGTATTACTGAAGTGTTTTTTGGTGGCCAATCCAGGAATCGAACCAGGGACACGAGGATTTTCAGTCCTCTGCTCTACCGACTGAGCTAACTGGCCATATAGACCTGGCGACTACCTACCCTCCCACAGGGCCTCCCCTGCAGTACTATCGGCGCTTTGAAGCTTAACCTTCGTGTTCGGAATGGGAACGGGTGTTACCT
>JAGFXP010000044.1 GCA_017861315.1 Bacillota bacterium
GCCTATGCTGTCACAGCGTTCCTGTCGCAGGACATCATAAACAGCAACATCTACGTTCTGGTATTCCTCGGCGCGAAGGTGAACAGCCTTATCGCTGCGGGGGAAATCTGGAGGCTGGCAACCTGCATGTTCCTGCACGGAGGCATCTTCCATCTGGCGCTGAACATGTACTCGCTGTATGCTGTTGGCCCTGTAATCGAGAATTTCTTCGGTAAGAAGAAATACACAGCAATATATTTCATCTCTGGCATATGCTCGTCCCTTCTGAGCTTTTACATGACACCGGAGATATCCATCGGAGCCTCGGGAGCAATATTCGGAGTGCTGGGAGCATGCCTTGTTTTTGCAGTTAAAATGAAAAACAGGATAGGCAAGGACTTCATGATTAACGTAATCGCGGTCATAGGGATAAACCTTTTCCTGGGCTTCTCCGTATCTATGGTGGACAACTTCGGACATATAGGAGGACTGATCGGAGGTATCGCATCCTCGCTCATCCTTTTCAAAAAAAAGAGATACGCTTGATTATTAAGGTGTCCAGGCAGTGCCGCTGGACACTTTTTTTGTTTCCAGTTGCTGAATAATAATGTATAATTTACTTATATAGTAAAAGGGGGGTCAGATCATGAAGATTTCAGCCGTAAGCGTCACTCTCTCAAGCCGGGACCTGCTCAGCATGGTGGACGATTTCGTAGAAGTGGAAGGATTGAAAATAGATAGGATGGATATGGGGGACCTGCTCACAATTACGGGTTCCTACAGGAAAATAATCAACATCCCCTTCGAGGTCAAGATAGGCTTCGGGAATGTTATAAACAATGTGGTCAATGTAAGGATCATGAACGTCAACATCCTCAAGCTGAACATCCTCAGCAGCATAAGGAACCTGGCCATGAAAAAGTTCATGAAGGACCTGTCGGAATACGGTGTGACCGTGGATGGGGAGAACGTTGCCGTGGATCTCGTTATGATATCCAGACTGGTGCCGTACGTGTATTTCAGGCTCGATTCGCTGAAAATTGCAGACAAGTGCCTTGTGGCGAATTTTGAGGAACTGATATACGCAAAGAACAAGGAGACCGTTAAAATAGAAAAGAAGGCAGATGAGGAGCCGAACATCAAGATCTCTGACAGATACACGGCGACCAGGGAGAAGATGGTGGAGAATGTTCCCGACAAGTACCAGAAGGTGTTCGAGTACGCACTGATGGTGCCGGATATTATATCCCTCATGTACAGGCTGTTCAAGGACAAGAGGGTCAAGCTGGACGTCAAGATCAAGGTGGCGGCCATACTGGCATACCTCGCCAGCCCGGTCGACATAATGCCTGACTTCATACCTATGGTGGGCAAGGTGGATGATGTGGCCATAGCCTTCTTCGGGCTTAACTCCATAATCAATGATATTCCGGAAGAGATAATTCTGCAGAACTGGCAGGGCAAGGAGAACATAATAGTCACCGTAAGGGAAGCGATCAACTACATCTCAGTGGCGGTTGGAAGCGAAAATGTTTCGAAGCTCCTGCATGCCCTGGGAAAGGCGCTCAGGAGAGACGGCATGAAAAAAGCTGAAATCGAGGTAAAGGTCAAGAAGGCTAAAAAAGACAAGAAGAAAAAAGGCGAGGAAGAAGAAGATGAGGAAGAGAAGGTCGGGCAGTGATGGCTAAAAAATATTATGCAGTGAAGGAAGGCTTCGACCCGTTGAGGAAAGCTGAGGTAAGGGACCTCGTTCTGGAGTCCTGGGACGAATGCCTCAAATACGTGAAGGGCGTCAAGGGCGCAAAATACAAAAGCTTCAAAAGCAGGGAAGAGGCTGAGGAGTACCTGTCCGGAGCACAGGAGAACATAAGGAAGGACAGGGGGGACTACCCCGTAGACTGTCTGCATGTCTACGTGGACGGCAGCTACAGCGTTGAAAACGAAAAATACGCATATGCATTCGTGGCTGTCAGGGATGATGTGATAGTGCACATCCAGAACGGCATTTCCAAGGACAACTCAAAAAAACAGCTCAGGCAGATAGCGGGCGAACTGGAGGCTGCATGCATGGCTGCTCTCTACGCCTGTTCCACAGGCGAGAAGAAGGTTGCAATATTCCATGATTATGCAGGTATATACCACCATGCTGTGGGAACCTGGGAAAGAAAAGACGCATCCTCAAAGGAATACTTTGAAACAATGAACAGGCTCATGGACGAAAAGGGCCTGGAGATAGTTTTCGTAAAGACGGACGGGCATTCCGGCGACATTTACAACGAGATTGCGGACAATTTCGCTAAACTTCCCCTTGGGCTCAGGCTCAACACAGCGGTGGACAAGCACCTCAAGGAGCACCGCCTTAAGGTCGACAGCGAGGAGCTGTGGGAAAAGCTCAGGGAAATAGTAAAGCTCTCCAGCCTGGCGAACGTGGAGATAACAGGGGAATAATCAAGGAAGGTCAGGCGGAAGCGGATTCCGCCTGATTTTTATTGCGTTTTTATTCTAATCAACATATAAATTAAACTTTTTTATTAAAATATGATATAATTAATTAAATATTTATGCGCAGAAAAGGTGATGAGGCTATGGAAATACTTTCTTTGGGTGAGAAGATTAAAAGAAGAAGAAAAGATCTTGATATGACATTAAAAGAGCTGGCTGCTGAAAGGATAACTCCGGGCCAGATCAGCCTGGTTGAATCCGGAAAGTCGAATCCGAGCATGGACCTGCTTGAGTACCTTGCGGAGGCTCTGGATACCACAGTGGAATACCTGATGGAGAGCGAGGCATCCCAGGCGGAGAAGGTCTGTACATATTATGAGAATATTGCAGAGGCGTATATCCTGAACGGAGACTACAGCCTGGGCGAAGAGAACGTCGAAAAAGCGCTGTACTACGCAGAAAAGTACTCCCTTGAATACAGGAAGGCCAGGAACCTGTATCTGAGAGCCCAGATACATATGGCCAAAAAGGAAAACACCGCTGCTCAGCAGCTCTTCCTTTCGGCCAACGTAATTTACATAAGGAACAACAACTACGAGGAGACTGCAAAAACGTTCTTGAACCTTGGCAAGATAACCTTAGAGATGAAGGCATACCATTCTGCCTGCAGCTATTTCCAGCAGGCAGAGAAGATATATCTGTCACACAGCATAGGAAACGATTTCCTTCTGGGAGAGATCTACTACTGCATATCCTTTGCCCTATTCAAGATGGGCAGCGTAGAAGGCTCGATAAAGTATTCCTACCTGGCTAAGGAAAAGTTCCTGCAGCTTGAGAACAAAACCGAGTACGGGAAGACCTTGATGCTCCTGGCTGAAGAGCACAACAAAAACGGCAACCTGGAGAGCGCGATAAAGTATTCGAAGAAAACCCTGAGGATATTCGAGGAGCTGAAGGAATACTCATACCTTTCAGTGATCGAGAACAACCTGGGCAAGCTTTTCTACGAGTTTGACAACATCGACGAATCCTTCATACACTACAACAAGGCCAAGGAAATCAGGATTTCCAACAACGATGAGAAGGTAGTGGACACGCTTATAAACATATGCGGGAATTACATAAAGCTGAAGGATGTGGCCAAAGCGGAAGCTTCACTTCTGGAGGTGATGAGCAGGATCCAGGAGGATGACTTTATGTCGATGAAGGAGTACTACATGCTCAGGCACAAAATCGACCTCCTGAAAAATGACGACAAATCTGCAGAAAAGACACTGCTCACTTCCTTGAATTACGTAAAGAGCATGGGGCTCGACAAGGAAACGGCTGAGATATCTATAATGCTTGGCAAGTTCTACATAGACAGAGGCAAGGAAAAGATTGCGGCAACATACCTCAACAGCGGTGTGGATGCGTTCAGGAAAATGGGCATCATTAAATAGACGTAAGGATTGGGATGAAAATGGAGATTTTATCAACCGGTGAAAAAATACGGCGGGCAAGAATCATGAAAGGCTGCACGCTCAAGGATATTTGCAAGGACAGGATTTCTGTTTCCAAGCTGAGCTGCATCGAAAAAGGGAAGATGCCGGCTAAAATCAAGGAGCTTGAATTCATTGCACAGGAGCTTGATCTCCCTCTGGAGTATCTTGTTCAGACCGAAGAAGAGCAGCTGGAAAATGTAATAAGGGAGCTGGAAGGAATAGAGGATCCCGACAGGAAAATAGAACTTCTGGAAACCAATCTCCTGTATGCTGAGGAGAATGGCTTAAAAAGCTGCGCCTTCAGGCTGGGACACCTGCTGTTCAACAACTACATTCAGAAAGACGAGAAGGATAGGATCCAGAGAATGATACCCAGGTATTATGAGCTTTGGAAGAAGAGCGGCCTTAAGGAAGGCGACCTCATATTCTGCAGGGACATGGCAGGTTTTTTGTTTTCCGCAGGGGAATACGGCCAGGCGGCAGGCTATTACAGGAGCCTTGGCAAGGTTTCGAAAAAACACAGAAAATTGGACGCCGTGGCCTATGCGGCCAGCTGCGAAGCCGCATGCCACATGAAGCTCGGAAAATATGAGCAGGCATACGATGCGGCTGTAAGCCTTAAGGAAATAGTCGACAGGATGAAGGCGGGGCTTGAGAAAGCGGAAGCGTACAAGATGCTGGCCATGCTGTCCCTCAGGAAAGCAAATGACAAATTCGCCTGGTACGAGAGGAAAGCCTATGAGTTCTACGATGAAAACCTGGAGTACAAGGCTGAAGCCATGTATGACTTTGCATCGATCATGTTCGACGTGGCCATGAAGGAAAATGCGACGGAATATGTCAAAAATGCACTTGTGCTGTATCCGGCAAAAAGCCAGCAGGACCATGCTGAATTCATGCTCAAATGCATCGAGGAGCTGGTCGAGAACGATGTGCACGAACCTGCAAAGGAAAAGTGCGACCAAGCCCTTAACCTGGCTATCAAGACCGGAAATCTGAGGCATCTTGAGAAGGCCTACTACCTCAAGGCAAGGGTGCTTGAGAGGGAGGGAGACAGCGGCAGCGCCGAGATATACTACAACCTCTCGCTGGACACGCTCCTCAAGTTTGGAACGAACAGCGACCTGCAGAAGAAATACATGCAGGTGGGCGAAATGTACCACAGGATGGGGAATACGCAGGAAGCGCTGAGGAATCTTGATTTCGCAATAAAGATGGAAAGAAGGATATAATACATATATAAGAGTGGAGTACATATATTATCAAACGCAGGAGGCAGATGGATATGGATATTGAAAAATTGACTATCAAGGTGCAGCAGGCAATGAATGAAGCTCAGCTAACGGCAGTGCGGCACAACCATCAGCAGGTAGATGACCTGCATCTATTCTATGCGCTTATCGCGGAGGATGACGGGCTGATCCCAAACATCCTGAGCAAAATGGGGGTTGACATCAGGAGCCTGAGGGATGAATCTGCAAAGTCTCTGGACAGGCTGCCAAAGGTGCTGGGCGAAGGAGCCCAGAGCTCCTCGGTATATGCCACAAGAAGATTCGAGGAAGTATTCGTAAAGGCAGAGAGTTCTGCAAAAAAATTCAAGGACTCCTATATCAGCGTCGAGCACGTCATGATAGGGCTTATGGAGGCAGGAGGAACCGAAGTCAGCGGTCTGCTGAAGAGGTTCGGCATTGTGAAGGAGGATTTCCTTAATGCGCTCTCCAAGGTGAGAGGGGCGCAGCGGGTGGATACCCAGGATCCTGAAGGGACATACGAGGCTCTAGTCAAATACGGCAGGAACCTGGTGGAGGATGCGAAGAAGCACAAGCTGGATCCTGTCATAGGAAGGGACGAGGAGATCAGGAGGGTCGTCAGGATACTGTCCAGAAGGACAAAGAACAACCCTGTCCTCATCGGCGAACCCGGCGTCGGCAAGACAGCCATCGTTGAAGGCCTGGCCGAGAGGATAGTCAGGGGCGACGTTCCCGAAGGGCTGAAAAACAAAATAATATTCTCGCTGGACATGGGCGCTCTGATTGCGGGCGCAAAATACAGGGGAGAATTCGAGGAGAGGCTCAAGGCGGTGCTCAAGGAAGTCGAGACAAGCGAGGGCAGGATCATCCTGTTCATTGATGAAATCCACACGATAGTGGGCGCTGGCAAGACCGAGGGTTCAATGGATGCCGGAAACCTCATAAAGCCTCTTCTGGCAAGGGGGGAGCTGCACTGCATAGGTGCCACGACCTTCGACGAGTACAGGAAATACATTGAAAAGGACAAGGCGCTGGAGAGAAGATTCCAGCCGGTTGTGGTTGAGGAGCCTACAGTGGAGGACTCGATCTCCATACTCAGAGGTCTCAAGGAGAGGTTCGAGATATTCCACGGCATAAGGATCCACGACTCCGCTATAGTCGCTGCAGCAAAGCTTTCCAGCAGGTACATCACGGACAGGTACCTTCCGGACAAGGCCATCGACCTCATAGATGAAGCCTGCGCCATGATCAGGTCCGAGATCGACAGCATGCCGTCCGAGATGGACAGCGTGAAGAGGAAGATATTCCAGCTCGAGATAGAAAAAGAGGCCCTCTCGAAGGAGAAGGACAAGGCGTCGGTCGAAAGGCTCTCCTCTCTTGAGAAGGAGCTTTCCAACCTGAGGGACAGGGACAACGAGATGACCGCGAAGTATGAGAAAGAGAAGGCGAAGATCACCGAGACAAGGGATCTCAAGGCAAAACTTGACGAGGCAAGGGGCCAGATCGAGAAGGCTGAAAGGGAGTACGACCTCAACAAGGTGGCTGAGCTGAGATACGGAGTTATCCCTAAGCTTGAGGCGCAGATAAAGGAAAGGGAAGAAGCTATCACAGAAGACGAGGGAGCCATGCTTAAGGAAGAAGTCACTGAGGAGGAGATATCCGAAATCGTCTCCAAATGGACCGGGATTCCTGTGTCGAGGCTTGTGGAGGGCGAACGCCACAAGCTGCTGAGGCTCGAGGACGACCTGGCAAAAAGGGTTATTGGCCAGAGCGAGGCCGTTACAGCCGTGGCCAATGCGGTCATCAGGGCAAGGGCTGGAATGAAGGACCCGAGGAGGCCTATAGGCTCATTCCTGTTCCTGGGGCCTACCGGCGTGGGCAAGACGGAACTGGCAAAGACTCTTGCAAACACTCTCTTCGACAGCGAGGAGAACATCATCAGGATAGACATGTCGGAATACATGGAGAAGTACTCTGTATCCAGGCTTATAGGATCGCCTCCGGGATACGTGGGATACGAGGAAGGCGGACAGCTTACCGAGGCTGTGAGAAGGAAGCCGTACAGCGTCATACTGTTCGACGAGATCGAGAAAGCCCATGAGGATGTCTTCAACATATTCCTGCAGATATTCGATGACGGAAGGCTTACAGACAACAAGGGCAAGACTGTCGATTTCAAGAACTGCATCATAATAATGACGTCAAACATAGGCAGCAGCTATCTCCTTGAAAATACTGATACAGCCGTCATAGAACCGCTCATAAGGGACAGGGTGATGAACGAGCTGAAGGGAAGGTTCAAGCCCGAATTCCTGAACAGGCTTGACGACGTCATCCTGTTCAAGCCGCTATCGAACGTAGAAATAAAGCGGATTATCGATATCTTCCTTGAGGACATCAGGAAGAGGCTGGCCGACAGGAATATTTCTCTCACGGTCACAGAAGCCGCCAAGGAGCTCATGGCGATGGAAGGATACGATCCTGTATACGGTGCAAGGCCGCTCAAGAGATATATCGAGGGAAGCCTTGAGACAAGCATAGCCAAGAAGATAATCAGAGGAGAGATCTATGACGGCTCCGCTGTCGGGGTGGATGCAAGGAACGACGAGATTATCATAGAGGCCATATAAACTCTTTAGTATGAATTCGCCGGGAAGTATGATATAATGAATATACAACGTACAGTTTTGGCAAGGGATTAGTCCGGTTGTCAAAACTGTACTTTTTTTATCCGCGTTTCGTTTTCTTTGATTGGAGTGAAATGAATTTATGTTTGAAATCAACGATTTGATTATTTATGGCAGAGATGGCGTTTGCAGGGTGGAAGAAATATGCACTCCCAAAATTTCAGGAGTAGATAAGAACAGGCTGTATTATGTGCTCAAGCCGCTATACAAGCAGGGGAAAATTTACACGCCTGTGGACACGAAGGTCTTCATGAGGCCTATTATTTCCAGCGAGGAAGCGAACCTGCTTATCGATGGGATACCTTTGGTCCAAACGAATGTTTGCAATGAAAGGCTCAAGGTTCTGGAAGACCAGTACAAGGCGGAGCTTAATTCACATGAGTGCGAGGAATTGATAAGGATCATAAAAACCGTAGGCGTGAAGAAAAGCGAAAACGCCAGCAAAGGCAAAAAACTGGGCAAGACGGACGAGAGCTATATGAAGATGGCTGAGGATACTCTTTACGGTGAATTTGCGCAGGCGCTGAAGATCCCTAAAGAAAGTGTGAAGAACTACATCGATGAAAGAATCAAATGGCTTGAAAATTAAAAATGGCAGCGGGAAGCGGTTTTGCTTCTCACTGCCATTTTTTCATGCCCTGCTTTACTTCTTATTGTTAGATTCACGCTGCACGATGAACTCCTTAGCCTTGTGTTCAATCTCGTCGTCCAGCGGTTCAAGCTCTACGGCATCCTCATACTTCCTCTCGAGGGCTGTCCTGATGAGCCTGTCTGCAAGCTCCGGATTCTTTGGGAGAAGCGAGCCGTGGAAATAGGTGCAGTAGGTATTCTTGTATATGCATCCCTCGTTGCCGTCCTCGCCGTTGTTTCCGTAGCCGGCCACAACCTTTCCCAGGGGTTTCATGCTGCCGATGTAGGTCCTGCCGCTGTGGTTTTCGAAGCCTACATAGGTTTCCTTGAATTCCTCGTTGTAGATCACGGTGTTGCCTATGAAGCGTGTGCTGCCGCTCTCTGTGTAGAGGTCCAGTATTTCAAGCCCTGGCAGCTTTTCGCCCTCCGGGGTCGTGTAGTATTTTCCAAGGAGCTGGTAGCCGCCGCAGATTGCCAGCAGAACCTTGCCTTCCTCCACGTACTGTCCCAGCGCGAATTTCTTCGTATCGCTGAGATCCCTGGATACTATGGATTGCTCATAATCCTGGCCGCCTCCGAAGAAGACTATGTCGTAATCGTCAGGGTCGAAGGAGTCGCCTATGGACACGTTGCCGATGCTTACCTTTATGCCTCTTTTCTCTGCCCTGTACTTCAGAGTCAGGATATTCCCAAGGTCGCCGTACACATTCAGCAGATCCGGGTACAGGTGGCATATATTGAGTTCCATTCTGTGTTTTTCCATATTACCATAACTCCTTTATATAGCCTTTTGAGTTCAGGAATTTCCTGAAGCTTATCATGGCAGTGTAGGTGGCCAGCACGTAAACCTTGTCGCTCTCGGCCTGGCTGATGCCCTTCAGGAGCTCCTCGTAGCTTTCCGAAATCATGAATTTCTCTACAGGCAGGCCTGCAATCTTCAGCCTGAGAGCCATGTCGTACAGCCTTATCCCGGATACGAAAACCTTCTCGATGTCAAGCTCCGACAGTTTTTCGAATTTGACGTCCCAGATCCAGGATACATCCCTGCCGTCGGCGTAGTTGTCGTTCAGCATTGTAACCAGGTTTATCCTGTCGGTCTCGAGGCTGACAGTGCTTATAGCCTGGTCATAGCCCGCCGGATTCTTTACAAGTATGATCTTTACGGTCTTGCCGTCTATGTCTATAATCTCCTGCCTTCCGAAGCTGCTCTTCTGGCTTTTCAGGGAGTCGAATATTGCTTCATTCCCGATGCCGAGCTCCTTTGCCACCGAGAATGCGCAGAGGGCGTTGTATATGTTGTACGTCCCCGGTACATTGATGTAGTACTGGTTCCCGTTTATCTCAACAAGCGAACCGTCCGGCGTAAGCTCCGACACTTTGTCCAGAGAATACCTCAAGGCAGGTCTCTCGTAGCCGCATACGTCGCAGTAGAAGTTCCCCAGGTGGTTGTATGTCAGGTAGTAGTATTTGTACGGATTCTTGCACTTCTTGCAGAATTTGGCGTCGGCATTGATGTCGATCTTAGTATTCTGATCCAGCGAGGTGTTGAAGCCGAAGTAGACGGATTCGTTTGGCAGCCCCAGGTCTCCGAGAAGGGATTCGTCGCCGTTGAGGACGAGCTTCGAGTCTGGTGCCTTTTCAACTCCCTCAAGTATCTTCTTGAGAGTGGTGTAGACCTCGCCGTATCTGTCCAGCTGGTCCCTGAAAAGGTTTGTCACAGTTATGATCTCGGGGCTGATGATTTCCGTAATGAATTTCACGTTTGCTTCATCGACCTCTATGACTGCATATTTTTCCTCGCCGGATTTTGAGAAGCGGTAATTGTCTACGAAGCACGCTACGATGCCCGGATACATGTTTGCGCCGGTGGCGTTTGAGATCGCCTTCTTCCCGCTGTCCTTCAGCATGGTGTGGATCATGCTGGTGGTTGTCGTCTTGCCGTTTGTTCCGGTCACAAGTATGACCCTGTAGCCCTCCGCCACAGTCTTCAGGACGTCCTTATCAAGCTTCAGCGCTACCTTTCCGGGAAAGCTGCTGCCCCCCTTGAAGAGAACCTTTGAAAGCTTAAGTATGGTTTTCGATGAAATTATGCTGAAAAATGTATTAATATTAATTTTTTACACCGCCTTTGTTTAAGTTGAATTTATTGGGGCGTTTCCTGGTCTATGAATTGGAACTGGTCTGAGACCTGAAAACCTGAATCAGGGGAAAGGCCGTTCAGCTTTTCCAGGAAAGCATCCTTCTCTGTCCCTGTCATCACAGCGGGGCAGTAGTCGTTATAGGATTCCGCTGAGGATACGCTTGCAGGTATGACCCTGAAGCCGATTGACTTAAGAACCGAGTCCTCGGTCCTGAACACAGCCTGGGCTATGAAGGTGTCCTTGTCGGAGGGATTCTTGTTTCCTCCGAAACAGAAATTTCCGAGACTGTAGCAGATTATTTTGTTCTTGTAGGTTTCGATACCCTGTACAACATGCGGATGATGGCCTATCACCATATCGGCTCCGTTATCTATGGCGTAGTGTGCTATATCCTTCTGGGTCTCATTGGGAGTATAGGCTCTCTCGATGCCCCAGTGGAAATTCACTATCACAATGCAGCCTTCAGCCTTGAGGCTGGCAATGTCGGTTTTGAGCGTGCTGAGGAAGCCCTCGCTGCTGGAAAAAGCCCTGTAGCCCAGGAAGCCGAACTTAACGCCGTCTACCTCCTGTGTATATCTTGTCCCTTCTCCGAAAAAGCCGATGCCTGCGTCGGTCAGAGCTTCCTTCGTATCCTCATAGCCGTCCTCCAGGTAGTCATATATGTGGTTGTTTGCTATGTTGACCGCATCGATTCCGCCTTCTGTGAGAATGCGTGTCTGGTCGGCAGGGGCCTTGAAGTTGTATGTCTTTTCAGCTTTAACGGATGCATCAGTGAACGTCGTTTCAAGGTTAGCCGTGGTTATGTCGTCGTTCCTGAAGATCTCAGCTGTGTTCCTGAAGAAATAGGAATAATCCCTGTTGTTCTTGTCGAATATGTACGGAAAGCTTCCGGAATACCCAAAGTCGTCATCATAGCCTAACGTGCAGTCGCCCACGGAACTGACTGTTATCTCGGACTTTACAACGGTCTTTTCAGGAGCCTTTTCCTCTGCAGCGGTTTTTTCTGGCTCTGCGGCTGCGGTTAAGGGCGGTTTGTAAGCTTTTGCGGCTACATAATATATCAGAGCGCCCGCTGAAAAAAAGACGATAGCTGCGGCTGCTGCAATCATCCTGTTCCTGCGCTTTTTCCTGTGCCTGTCCATCCTTTTCTTCAACAACAATCCCCCCTTAATATACAATTATTATAATGTAATTAGCGCAAGCTGTCATCAAAATTGCATTATTATTTAAGGTTTGCTAGAATTAGGGTTGATGTCTGACTTGCCAAGAAGGGGGAAAAAATGAGAAAAGGTTACATATATGCAGTGGCGGCGGCTGTGCTGTTCGGCTCATCGGGAATGTTTGTCAAGATGGCGCAGGATACGGGGCTCGATTCGATAAGCCTTCTTACGGTTCAGTACATGTTAGCGGTGGTTATAATGTTCGGTTATGCGCTGATGAGGAACAGAAAGGTCCTGGCCGTTGGTAGAAGGAATTTGTTCGACCTGGGTCTGATGGGCGTGATAGGTAGCACTGGAATGACGCTCTGTTATTATACTGCGTTTGAATACCTCCCTGTAGCGGTGGTCACAATGCTTCTGTATACATACCCGGTGATTGTTTTCGTATACACATTCATATTTGAAAAGGGCAGCATGAATGTTCAGAAAACCGCGGCGATTGCTATGGCCTTCGTCGGAGGAATACTCGCGCTCAATCTGGCGGGAGGGAATTATTCCTATCCGGCAGTCGGGATAATTCTCGGGCTCATGAGCGCGGTATTCTATGCTTTCATAAACATATTTTCAGAGAAAAAGCTGGAGTCCGTGGATTCGCTGGCAATCAATGCCTATACGACCCTGTTCTCGCTGGTAGCTTTGTGCATATACAGATTCCCAACCTATATTTTCAGGGGAGAGGTGAATCGCGGCAGCATAATATACATAGTCCTGCTGGCGATATTCTGCGAGGTACTGCCGCTCACTATGCTGTATGCCGCGATAAAGCATATAGGGGCGCTCAAGGTGTCGGTAATAAGCAATATTGAGATCCCGACGGCGATTGTGCTGGCTTACCTGTTCCTGAGTGAGAAAATAACGCTGTCGCAGCTGGCTGGGTCCGTGCTTATTGTTTGCGCAGTTATTCTTATAAGGAAGAGCGACAGGGCTTGATTTATTAATCTGCAGTAGTAGAATGGAATTATCGAAATAATTATTTTAAAGGGGATAGTAAGGTGGAAAGACATATCATTCCTTTACATGATTCCGACGGACGAAAGATTTGGTATGATTCTACAGAAGAAATAAAGGCCTTGACTGATCATATAGACAGCGTGAATTTTGATGCGCAGTTCAGGGCGGCCAATCACAGGCGGAGGATTTCACTTGCAAACAAGGCGGTTTACCAGGAGGCTCACTTTTCCGCACTGCTCGACGAGGCCGAGCATGACCGGAATAAGCGGCTGACTCTGAAATACAGGACCAGTTTAAACTGCATCAATTACGCAGTATCAAACAGCAGCAGCAATATTGACGCGGAGTCCTTTATGAAGCTTTACAGGAGACTGTCCAGAAATGGCCTTTCCAGCAGCATAACCGGGATGCACAAGGTGGACAGCATCATCGAGTTCATCGATTTCTACAATTATTATGATGGCAGTCCGCTTGTCAAATCCTGCATCATTTACTACTACTTTGAAAAGCTCCATCCGCTCCATGATTCAAGCGGCAGGATGGGCAGGCTTCTGACCCTGATGTGCCTTCTAAGAAACGGATATGATTTTGGGAAGTACTGCTCGCTTTCACAGATGCTGCTCCAGAACCATGAGGAGATGGAGAAAGCTTTTGGGGAAAGCGGCGAGAAGAATGGGATAACCAGGATGATAGAGTCCATGCTCAGGTCCTACTCGGACGGGATAGATGCATTGGCAAAAGCAAACGACAGCATGAAGAAGACCATAAGCTGAAAAGCCTTTGTATTGCCCGGCATTAGGGGGGTCAACACCGTATGAAAAAAGGATACATTATCACTGTTTCTTTGGCTGCCTGCATCATGCTGTATGTGCTGGAGCAGATTCTTGCAGTTGACTATGCGACAAAAACAGCCGCGAAGGCCTTGCTGTTCACAGCGGCACCTTTTATCTATTTAAAAATCGTTGAAAAAACAAGTCTTAAGGACAGCCTTAGCTTGGTAAAGCTGAAGGGAGCACCTTACGGGCTTGAACTGCTTCTTGGAGCTGCTTCGTTTACTGGTGTGTTCGGCATGTATATTCTGCTGGGCGGATATATCGACTTCGATGTAATACTGAATGAACTCCGCAGCAAGGCGCAGATCGATGTTTCGAATTATGTTTTCATCGGAATCTATATAATAATAGGCAACTCTTTCCTTGAGGAACTTTTTTTCAGAGGGTTCATATTTCTCAACCTTTTCAAACAAGGCCACAGGAAGCTTGCATATATTTATTCATCCGCTTTGTTCGGTATATATCATTTAGCAATGCTCAACACCTGGATAAGCCCTCTGCTCCTCGGTCTTGCAGTGACCGGGTTGACGATCATCGGATTGGTTTTTGACTGGCTCGATTCAAGGAGCGGCAATATAGTCAACTCCTGGATTGTTCATATGCTGGCTGACTGCGCGCTCATAATCATTGGTATGAACATGTTCAATATAATCTGAGGTGTTTTTGCTTGGGAAAAAAATTAGCATAAGAGGTGGTAATTATGAAGATAATGGTGGCGTCCGATATTCACGGATCAGCCTTTTACTGTGAAAAACTCGTTAAGGCATACAAGGAGGAGAACGCTGACAAACTCCTGCTTCTAGGTGACATATTGTATCATGGTCCAAGGAATCCGCTCCCGAAAGAATATGATCCGAAGAAGGTCGCGGAGATGCTGAACGAAATAAGCAGCGAGCTGCTGTGCGTAAGGGGGAACTGCGACACCGAGGTAGACCAGATGGTGCTCGAATTCCCAATCATGGCTGAATACTGCATACTCTACATTGAAAACCGAATGATATTAGCTACTCACGGCCACAAGTTCAACGAAGCTAATCATCCTATGCTGAAGAAAGATGACATACTCCTTAACGGGCACACCCACGTGCCGAAGCTGACAGAGCACGATAACTACCTTTATATGAATCCCGGATCCGTTTCAATGCCAAAAGAGGATAGTGCAAACGGCTATATGATGATCTGCGACAATCTGTTCCTGTGGAAGGATCTTGAAGGAAACTGCTACAAGAGGTTTGAAATCTAGAAGAAAAATTATGCAAACCTACCCAGGTGTATCAGTACAAGATATTGTTTAAAATAGCTAGATAAATGGAGAAAATGAGCCGTAACTTTGTCAGAGCATGAATCTGGTTAAAGCGCGGCCTTTTATATGTGATAGAATAACACTTGTCCCTCAGAGATGGGGGCGCAGCAGAAATGGTCTTTGAAAATTAAACAGAGAGAGTAAAACGAAAGTTTTACTAAAGAAATACACAAACCAGCATAAAATCAAGTCAGACAATGTCTGGCGTCAATTTTACTTTAAGTATTTGAGCACAAATCAAACTTTTA
>JAGFXP010000045.1 GCA_017861315.1 Bacillota bacterium
ATACACGTTTACTGTTCTTACGCCCCAGGCGTTCATGTCAACGTCTTTATAGAAGAAGCAGTCGATTATATTGCCTTTTATTGCGCTTCCTGTATCCTGCGCTATGGCGTATCCGTAGCCTTCCACATAAACCTTTGTTCCGAGTGGGATCACGCTTGGGTCCACCGCTATGGTGCTCCAGCCGCTAGGATCCCTTACAGCGTCAACTCCCATGGCTGTCTGAAGTCCCCAGATGTTTGAACTTTCCTCTTCAGAATAAGCAGTAGCTTTCATAGTCAGTACCTTTGAGTAGCTGAGGCTTCCGCCTCTGGAGTCAGTAGCCGTGTTCGCTGCTGAAGCTACAGTCGCAGTCGCAGTTGCGGTTGTTGCTGTTGCTGTTGTGCCTGTTACAGCAGTTCCGGATGCAACTACTTTCTGTACAGGCTCCTTTGTAACTGTCTCGCTTACGATGGCTCTTGAGACCTCTTTGCCGTTCTCGTAAAAAACTCTTGTTACTGTTGTCTTTTCTCCCTGAACTCCGTTCTGTACAATCTTTGTAACGCCTTTCTGCAAGGTGCCGTCAGTCTTTGTTACAGTTTCGAAGGCAACAGGGCTTACATCCGTGATATCGGAAGTTGTAACCCTCATGATGCTGACTTCCAGTCCGTCGTTAAGCGGCGCATCCTTCGAAGGGGATACCTTGTCGTATTCGGAGATTTTGATCCCTTCAGCAGCGAGCATCTTCTCGACATTGGCCTCCGCAGATACAACGCTGAGAAGTTTTCCATCAACATTAATTTTTACATTCGTTGCCCTTGTGATCTTTATTGTGCTTCCTTCTTCAATTTTGCTGTCCAAGCTTGGTGCTGTCCTGTCTTCCGGCCCTACCGCTATGCTCTTGTTTTCCAGCGCCTTTGCGTAGGTGGAGCTGAAGGTAACTACCTTGTACTCCTTTCCGTCCACAGCCACAGTTATTGTCTTCATTAGGCTTAGTACGGTGAACGCAGCTGCTGCCATGACCACGAATGCAAGCATGGCCGCTCTTCTAGGTCCTTTAGAAATATGTTTTTTTGAGTATCGTCTTCTTGAAATTCTTCTTGTTTTTTTCACTTTTAACCTCCTCTAAAATTTGGACATACCTATCGGTGTCCTCAGACTGTTAATGCTTAGTTTTGCAACGAATAAGCATAAATAAAAAATAATATGATGGCTTTTTCACAGTCTGTATGTACTTTTGTGGTTTAGAATCGGTTTTTTGATTGTCCCCATGTGAGTTTGAAACAATAGAGCTACAATCCATGCCATTATACTTTACAAGGATTTGTTAGGCAAATACCTGACCGTACTCAAGCGGAGATTAACTTTAGGATACTCCTGATAACTTTCGAATACTGCAGATAAATAAAAGATTCCTTGATATTCAAGGATATCCTATATTATCCTTAGATGGAAATTGAAACGAACAAAGAATAAAGGACGTTCAGCCCCTAATTCAATAGTGGCTGAACGTCCTTTTATCCGTGCAAAATAAAAAATGCAATTGTTTAAACAAATGCACCTTTTATCTGTTCTTATATTGCACGCTGCACTTTTCCTGAACGAAGGCATCTTGTACAAGCATGTATAGTCTTTGGTGTTCCCTCAACTATAGCCTTAACTTTTCTCAAGTTTGGAGCCCATGTTCTTTTACTTTGACGGTGTGAGTGGCTGTATGATACACCAGCAATTACACCTTTTCCGCATATTTCGCATTTTCTTGACACTGAAAACACCTCCTCAATTCAAACATTATTAATTTTAGCATACAACCGTGGGTTTTTGCAAGCATAAAATTATGCTTTGTTAGAAAAAATATCCTGCAACCAATATATTTTCTTGAATAAATATGTTATATATTATAGAATAACTTATAAGATGTTATATTTCAAGGAGGGTTTAAGATGATTGGCAATATTACAAATATAAACGGCTTGATAAATTATTCCGAATTGGTTTTGGCAAATATTGTAGGAATTTCCACTATGGAATGCTATGGGGTCATTGGTATGGCATCTAAAAATGCCACTGAAGGCATATGGGAGCTTATAAAGGGCGAAAACCTGCACAAAGGCGTTAAAGTACGTTCCAAGGACAATGAATTATACATAGAGCTTTTTATCATGGTGCAGTACGGTACAAAAATATCGGTAATAGCAAACAACGTAATCCAAAAAATCAGATACAATATTGAAAACTACACAGGATTGAAGGTGACTAGCATCACTGTAAACGTTCAGGGTGTGAGGGTCTAGGGAGGATTGCTTAAATGGTACATTTGAAAATTGATGGCCGGATGTTCAGCAACATGGTCATACACGCTAACAATATGCTGGAGGAACAGAAGGAAATTGTAAATGCGATGAATGTTTTCCCGGTTCCAGACGGTGACACCGGAACAAATATGTCCATGACGTTCAGATCCGCAGTAATGGAGACAAAAAATTACGACGGCAATTCCATAGGAGAGGTATCCAGGCTTGTAGCGAGAGGAGCTCTTATGGGAGCCAGAGGAAACTCGGGTGTAATACTTTCTCAGATCCTGAGAGGAATTGCAAAGGGCCTTGAACATAAGACCGAGGTGGATGCAAAGGAATTTGGCGAAGCTCTGATGGAAGGCGTGACCGCTGCCTATAAAGCTGTCATGAAACCCACAGAGGGTACTATACTGACAGTAGTAAGAGCAGCAGGGGAAAGCGCGGCCAGATCTGAGGCTGAAGATCTGGGTGGCCTTTTGGATGAAGTTTGTTCCCACAGCCAGGTTATCCTGGACAAGACTCCTGAGATGCTTCCTGTGCTTAAAAAGGCAAAGGTTGTCGATGCCGGCGGCAAGGGCCTTCTTATACTTCTTGAAGGCATGAGAGACGTTCTCCAAGGCGATATCGAGTCGGTGGAAATAAGGGAAGTTACGAAAGAAGCGGTGCCGGCTGAAATACTTGACCAGGGAGAAGTTGAGCAGGAGATCGAATACGGATACTGCACTGAATTCTTTATCAAATCAAAGGATGCAGACCTTGAACTGTTCAAGGAAAAGCTTGAAAAGATCGGCGACTCAATCATCGTTGTAGGATCTGAAGACATAGTGAAGGTGCATGTTCACACAAACGAACCAGGCTATGTCCTTTCCGAAGCTCTGAAGCTGGGTGAACTCAACAAGATTAAGATAGACAATATGAGGGAACAGCACAGAAGCATCATAGGCGAGCAGGCGGTTGAGCAGGATGAAGAAAACGAAGAAAAGAAAAAATATGCGTTTGTTTCTGTTGCTATGGGAACCGGAATAAAGAATATCTTTGAAGATCTTGGCGTCGATGCCGTGATTGAAGGCGGACAGACAATGAATCCCAGCACACAGGATATTCTCAGCGCAGTGTACAAGCTGAACGCTGAACACGTATTCATATTGCCAAACAACAAGAACATAATCATGGCTGCAACACAGGCCGCTGAATTGTCAGACAAGAATGTGCACGTCATACAGACGAAGACAATCCCTCAAGGCATTACAGCCATAACCGTGTTTAACGGTGATCTGTCACCTGAAGAAAATGTAAAAGCCATGAACGAATCCGTGTATTCCGTCTCCTCAGGTTCCGTCACATATGCGGTCAGGGATACAGAGATGGACGGTATCGAGATTAAGGAAGGCGACATACTTGGCCTGATTGAAGGAAAAATCAAGGAAGTAGGCCAGGACCCGTATAAAGTTGCAGATGATCTCCTTTCAGAGATGGTTACAGAGGAAAGCGAACTGATCACTGTCTTTTACGGAAGCGACTGCGATCCTTCGAAGGTGGAGGAACTAATGGAATCAATCGAGGAAAAATATTCCGAACTTGATGTCCAGTACTATGACGGCGGACAACCTCTGTATTATTTCCTTGTATCGGTCGAATAAAGAAAGCCTTTGGGCTTTTTTTATTTTTGTTAATGTGTTACATTTTTTTTATATTATTATTTCAGGCGGTAAATAAATGAAAATTTATGATGATATCTCAACGATCAAAGGGGTAGGACCAAAGGTTAAGGAAAATTTAAATAAATGTCTGATTTTCAATGTCATGGACCTCATACTCTATTTCCCTAGGGATTATGAGGTTATCAACGGCGTGCAGGACGGAAAAAACGTGGTTACATGCAGGGTCACAAATGTGGAGAGGGATTTCAGGACAAAGACCTCAAAGCTAATGACGACTGTAGTTTTCGAATGGGGCGGAGAAAAACTTAAAGGCAAATGGTTCAACCAGCCTTACGTAAAGAACAGCTTCAGGGTCGGGGAAGAATACAAGCTTCTCGGCAAAGTTCAGGATTACAGGGGAGAAACCGTGATGATAAACCCTGTACTGGTAAGCGGAAACGCTCTCTATGAAAAGTCGGAGGGACGCGAGACGATCCTGCCTAAATATCCGCTGAAGGCCGGAATGACTAACGGCCTTGTAATGAAACTCATGCGGGAGGTTCTGGCCCAAATATCCATCTCTGAAAACATGCCGGAATGGATACTGGGCAGGCACGGTTTTTTTTCTCTGGAGGAAGCAGTCAGGAGCATCCACTTTCCCGAAGATTCGGCTTCTCTGCTCAGAGCCAGGGACAGGCTCAAATTTCAGGAGCTTTTCACTTTCTCATTGAAGATACTTGCTCTCAAGGAGTTCCACAAAACCGAGAGAAAGGGCATCTCCTTCAAGATAACAGAAGAGATGAGCGAGGTTGCCCCTAAACTGAGCTATGAGCTTACATCCGCCCAGCGGAGGGTTTTGAGGGAAATACTGAGCGACGAGAAGAAACCAGCTCCTATGAACAGGCTCCTGCAGGGTGACGTCGGAAGCGGCAAGACTATCGTAGCCCTCATATCGATCCTGAACGTGCTGAAAAACGGGTACCAGGCAGTGCTTATGGCACCTACCGAAATCCTGGCTTCACAGCATTATGCGGAGGCCCAGGCTTTCCTGGAGGGATTCGGCGTAAGGACAGGCCTCCTCTGCGGAAGCACAACTGCAAAAAACAAGGAGGCACTCAAGGGACGAATACGATCCGGAGATGTTGACCTTGTCATAGGAACACATGCGGTTCTGGAAGATGATGTCGAGTTCTCAAACCTCGGACTGGTGGTCACGGATGAACAGCACAGGTTTGGAGTTATGCAGAGAAGCAGGCTTATCAACAAGGATAAATGCGTCGACACCCTCGTAATGACAGCCACGCCTATACCAAGAACCCTGACGCTGCTCCTTTACGGAGACCTCGGCATCTCGGTCATCGATGAACTTCCGCCCGGAAGAAAGAAGATAGAAACCAAGGTGTTTGATTCCAAAAGCAGAAGCAAGGTCTATGAATTTGCTTGCCGCGAAGTAAAGCAGGGCAGGCAGGTCTACGTTGTCTGCCCGTTGATAGAGGAAAACGAAAAGCTTGAATTGAATTCCGTAGAGATGCTCTATGGCGAGCTGAAGGAAAAATATTTCAGAGGCGTAAGCGTCGGGATCCTTCACGGAAAGATGAATTCGAAAGCTAAGGATGAAGTGATGAGAGCTTTTAAGGACAACAGCATCAGCGTTCTCGTGTCAACTACCGTCATCGAGGTGGGAGTCAATGTGCCCAATGCAACGATAATGGTCGTAGAAAACGCGGAGAGGTTCGGTCTGGCACAGCTTCACCAGCTGAGAGGCAGAGTTGGCAGAGGAAGCGACAAATCCTACTGCATGCTGATATCCGCTTCCAAAAGCGATGTCTCGCGCAGAAGGCTGAATATACTTAAGGACAGCAGCGACGGCTTCTACATCGCGGAAGAGGATCTTAAGCTGAGGGGCGGCGGAGAAATATTCGGTTACAGGCAGAGCGGCGAAGCCGGTTTCATGCTTGCCGACCTTATGGACGACATCGGACTGCTGAAGGCAGCCCATAAGGATGCCGCAGAACTTTTCGGCAGCGAAGAAGCTTCCGATAAAGTTGTGAAGGAAGAGTTCATGAAAAAAATCGAAGACAATTCGAAGTATATATGCTTCAACTAGATGTATTTGTAAAAAAATAGTTTTTGTGATAGAATGTTTAAAGAAAAATGGAAGTCTGACGACCATTCAGGAGGTACAAGATGAGAATTATTGCCGGTTTGGCGCGAGGAAGAAAATTGCTGGCTCCAGTGGGGTTTGAAACCACAAGGCCAACATTAGACCGTGTTAAGGAATCGATATTCAGCATTATACAGAACAGAATTTACGGCTCCAGAGCACTTGACGTATTTGCGGGCACAGGAAGCCTGGGCCTTGAGGCAGCAAGCAGGGGGGCAAAGAAATGTGTTCTCGTGGATAAAAGCCCTGAAACTTATGGATTTCTGCGCAAAAATATAGAAAACCTTAAATTCGAGGATGTATGCAGGAGCCTGAACATGGATTCATACAAGGCTCTGGAAAAGCTTGCATCAGAGGGCGAAGTGTTCGATGTCATTTTCATTGATCCGCCCTACATGAAAGACATGATTCCGAAAGCGGTTGAAATGATCCAGGAATTGAACCTTCTGGAAAAAGAAGGGATTATTGTAACCAAGATAGATACGAAAGAGGAATTATACGAAGGAACAGACAAAATAATTTTAAGCGATTATAGGAAATATGGAAACACAACCATATGCTTCTATGAGTTTGAGGAGAAATAGCATGAACGTAGTTGTATATCCCGGAAGCTTTGATCCGATAACCAACGGCCATTTCGACATCATCAAGAGGTCCGCCAATGCTTTTGAAAAAGTCATAGTCGCTGTACTTGTCAATCCGGACAAAAAAAGCCTTTTCACAGCAGAGGAGAGGGTTGAACAGATAAAAAAAGTCACAAAAGACTTTGACAATGTGGAAGTATGCTCCTTCAGCGGGCTCCTGATAGATTTCGTGAACCAGAAAAATGCAAAAATTATCATCAAGGGCCTCAGGACCCTTTCGGATTTTGAATATGAATTCCAGATGGCATTGATGAACAAGCAGCTGGATCCCAGCATAGAGACGGTCTTCATGATGACAAGCGCGAAAAACTCTTTCTTGAGTTCGTCCTCGGTCAAACAGGTTGCGACCTTCGGGGGCTCGATCAAGGATCTGGTTCCGGAAGAGATAATACAGGATATTTTTGATAAAGTTAAAAAAAATTAGGGGGAGATGTCAATGGATATTATAAGCTTGCTTGAATACCTTGAAGAAATACTCGAAACCTCATCAAAGGTTCCAATGTCAGGAAAAGTGATGGTCAATAAAAAAGAGGCTCTTGATATCATTGACCAGATAGTGAACTACCTTCCGGAGGAATTCAAAAAGGCTAAATGGATCTGCGAAGAAAAAGAAAGGATTCTCAGCGAGGCAATCCAGGAATCTGAACGCGTCAAGGCTGAAAATCTGCAGATGCTGAAGAAGCATATAGAAAACCATGATATTACAAAGGAAGCAAAGCTGAGGGCCGAAGAGATTGAGAGCCAGGCTCAGAAGAACGCGAAGGCAATGAGACTCAGTGCAAGGGATTATGCCAACGGGATACTTACCCAGCTTGAGTTCGAAATCAACGACAAGGGCCAGGCTATGCTTAAAAGCCTGAAGGGCGAAATGGAATCCTTTGTTAAGCAGCTTGAATCAGATATTAGCCTGAAAGGGAACACGATAAGGGACAACATAAACGAGCTTAAAGAGTTCAGATAATTTTACATAGAAAACAAAAAAGAATCTCTGCGCAGAGATTCTTTTTTTTATACAATTACTGGTGATCTGAAGAAATCCTCATTGTGCCTGATGTCCGGGTTTACCAGGCTGTATGCCCTTGTTGCCTGAAGCTCAAGGTCCAGGGCTTTGAATTCATTCTCCCTTACCTTTGTCACTATAGGAATGCTGGAGCTCCTTTTCGCCTCTCTCAGGATTTCCGCCCCTTTTTTGGTAAAGCCCAGCACCCTCGCATACTGAGGAGCCTGTTTCCTCATGGCTGCAGTGTCGAACTTATCGAAGCCTATAAAGAACTGGGTCATTATCCTGCATATCCTGGTGTAGGTGTACCTCTTTGTCTTCACTGAATCTATGAGCTGGTCGAAGCTTCCCGCTGATTCAGCCGCGGTGCAGATCCTGTTTTCCAGTCCTTCAGCAACATCCGGAAGATATTTAAGGGCAAGTCTGTCAGTCAGGCACCGGTACCTTAGATAGGGAAGCATAGCGCTGCTCTCTGCAAAGCTGTGGCATTGCTGCTCCAGCTGCTTCAAGGTCAGGAAAACATTTTCGGGAACCTGCGGCCTGAGCTCATCCATATTCCTTCTGTTTCTTAGATGCTCCCTGATGGAAGTCGCGCTCGAGAATTCCCGGCTCAGCTCGGTATCGGCGTAAATGCTGCCGGAGCGCTGCACAGCAACGGGCTTTATGGTGCTTTTAAGCCTCAGAAGGCTTTTGCAGTACTCTATGCCCAATATGCTGTTTGAGGCTTCCAGGTAGCCTGTGAGACCCTTGAGGGAGCCTTCTAACGAGAGGCTCCTAGCCGTAGGAAAGTCGACGCCGGAATCGAGATGCTTTTTCAGGCTATCCCTGTATTCCTGAGGCTCCCGCAGAAGGAAACCGCTTATCTCGAGCATTTTGTCCACTTCCGTATATTCCGAGCCGAAGCAGAGGCTGCTGACATTTCCCAAGGATTCCAGTATCCCCAACGCTCCCGAGGCAAAGAACTCCGCCGAGGAGAGCGAATATAGCACAGGCAGTTCAAGTACGAGATCAACACCGTTTTCCAGAGCGTGTTTTGTTCTGGTCCATTTATCCAGCAGAGCGGGGGCCCCCCTCTGCACAAAATTGCCGCTCATAACAGCAACGATCCCGTCAGGCCCGGTTGCATCCCTGCACAGCTCCAGGTGATGAAGATGGCCGTTATGCATAGGGTTGTATTCCACCACTATTCCCGTTATATTCAAAATGACACGTCCCTTCCTATTTTGCAGAAAAGTAATAAAATTAATTTAAATTAATAAATTTGCAGTTTTTTGTTGAAAAACATATTATAAAAGGATTATATTATATATGTGTGTAAAAATAAACATTTTCGGAAGGGGTATTTTAGTTATGGATTTTATGAACAAAATTTGGGCTATGGCTCAAAGCGACGTGAAGAGAATCGTTTTGCCTGAAGGTGAAGAAGAAAGAACTCTTAAGGCAAGCCAGATAATCAAAGAGAAATCTTTGGCTCACGTCATTTTAGTTGGAAATGAAGCTAAGATCAAAGAAAATGCAGCAAAAGCTGGTGCTGACATCGAAGGAATCGAGATTATCGATCCTCATACATCAGCAAAAAAACCTGCTTACGTGGAAGGTTTTTATGAACTTAGAAAAAACAAAGGGATGACAATGGAAAAAGCTGAAAGCATTTTAAGCGATCCTATGTATTTTGCCACTATGATGGTGAAGGACGGGGATGCTGACGGCATGGTTTCAGGTGCGATACATACAACAGGCGACCTCTTAAGGCCAGGCCTTCAGATCGTTAAGACAGCTCCTGGAATATCAACTGTATCAGGCGCTTTCGTAATGCTGGTTCCTGACTGTGAATACGGACAGGACGGGATGCTTCTTTTCGCAGACTGCGCGGTTAATCCAAACCCGGATGCAGAACAGCTGGCAGCAATCGCAATAAGCACTGCCGAGACTGCAAAAGCTCTCTGCAACATGGAGCCAAGGGTAGCGATGCTTTCATTCTCAACAATGGGAAGCGCAACCCATGAACTGGTTGACAAAGTAGTGGAAGCTACAAGAATCGCAAAAGAGCTTAGACCTGACCTTATGATAGACGGAGAACTTCAGCTGGATGCTGCAATAGTTCCAAAAGTAGGTGCATTAAAAGCTCCTCACAGCCCTGTTGCGGGAAAAGCCAACGTGCTTGTATTCCCAGACCTTCAGGCTGGAAACATAGGCTACAAGCTTGTCCAGAGGTTTGCTGGAGCAGATGCTATTGGACCTGTTTGCCAGGGCTTCGCTAAACCAATCAACGACCTATCAAGAGGCTGCAGCGTGGAAGATATAGTCAACGTAGTTGCTATCACAGCTGTTCAGGCCCAAAGCATGTAATTTGAGGAGGAATATAGTAATGAATATATTAGTAATAAACTGCGGAAGTTCATCATTAAAATACCAGCTTATCAACATGGAAAACGAAGATGCTGTAGCTAAGGGACTTGTTGAAAGAATAGGAATTGAAGGATCAGTCCTTACACACAAAGCTAACGACGACAAATTCGTGCTTGAAGTGCCAATGAAGGACCACAAGGATGCAATAAAGCACGTTCTCGATGCCATTGTAGATCCTAACCATGGAGTTCTCAAGAGCATGGAAGAGATCACTGCCGTTGGACACAGAGTTGTTCACGCAGGCGAAAAGTATGCAAACTCGGTAGTTATCAACGATGACGTTATGAAAGCCCTGAAGGACTGCATCAAGCTTGCGCCGCTTCACAACCCGCCGAACATAATAGGAATAGAAGCATGCAGAGACCTTATGCCTTCCACACCAATGGTTGCGGTATTCGATACAGCATTCCATCAGACGCTTCCGAAGGAAGCTTACATGTATGCTCTTCCGTATGAATTGTACAAGGATTTCGGAATAAGAAAATACGGCTTCCACGGAACTTCACACAAGTTCGTATCTGAGCAGGCAGCAGTTATGCTCGGAAAAGATGCAAAGGATACTAAGATAATCACTTGCCACCTTGGAAACGGCGCATCAATCTGTGCTGTCAAAGGCGGAAAATCTATAGACACAAGCATGGGCTTCACACCGCTTGCAGGTATAGCAATGGGAACAAGATGCGGAGACGTTGACCCTGCTATAATGACATTCCTTATCACAGATTGCGGCATGAAAGTTGAAGAGGTTAACAACCTGATCAACAAGAAATCAGGAGTTCTCGGTCTTTCAGGCTTGAGCAGCGACTTCAGGGATCTCGAAAACGCCGCAGCCGATGGCAATGAGAGAGCTCAGCTTGCTCTTGACGTATACTACTACAGAGTAAACCAGACAATAGGAGCATACGCTGCAATACTCAACGGAGCAGACGCTATAGTATTTACTGCAGGACTAGGCGAAAACTCAGCATCATGCAGAGAAGCAATCTGCGAAAGACTTTCATACATGGGAGTTCATATCGACAAGGAACGCAACAACGGACCAAGAGGACAGGCTATGGAAATAAGCGCAGCTGACTCAAAGGTTAAGGTATTTGTTATCCCAACTAACGAAGAACTCGTTATTGCAAGAGATACTAGAGAATTAGTAAGCAAATAAGGCTTGACTTTTAAAGCTCACCTCTATATAATTAATCGTGGTTAAAGTATAGAGGTGAGCATTATGAAAATTGATGTGTTGGATTTTTTGAAAAAGAAATCCGCCCACAAAACCATAGACTTAGATGTAGAATTAAAAGGCTTTGATTATGATTATGAGTACATAAAGATAATCAAACCGATACAGTTCAGAGGACAATTAAACATGCTTGGAGATCTTTTTAAGCTGCAGGGTAATATCACCGGCACCATAGAGCTTACATGCTCGCGATGCCTTGTTAAGTACCCCCATGAATTGAACATCGAAGTTGATGAAAAGTTTTCCAATGACAAAGAAGCTTTAGATGAAGATGATGATGTCATCTTTATTGATAGTGATACATTGGATATTACAGAAATTGTGCTTAGCAACATAATTCTGTCTCTGCCAATAAAAAGGCTTTGCAAGGAAGCCTGCAAGGGCTTGTGCCCTATGTGCGGCACGGATCTGAACAATTCGTCATGCAGCTGCATGACCGAGGAAGTCGATCCAAGACTTGCAAAACTAAAAGATTTTTTTGACTAATTAAGGAGGTGTTTGCATGGGAAATCCAGCGAGAAGATTCTCACCAGCCAGAAGAGATTCAAGAAGAGCTCAGACTTTTAAATTAAGCTTACCTGGCATAGTTGAGTGTCCTCAGTGTCACGAAATGAAGCTTGCTCACAAAGTTTGCAAGAACTGCGGATATTATAAGGGAAAAGAAGTTGTTTCAACTGAAAAATAAAGGAAGTCAATTGACTTTCTTTTTTTTTAAGCTTAATATTTAGTTTGAGAGGATGTGATTAAAATTATAATAGTAGTTGACGGCATGGGCGGCGACCATGCTCCAAGAGCAGTAGTAGAGGGCTGCGTGCAGGCTCTGCGGGAAGCTGATATAAAAATTCTAATTACAGGCCGCGAAAGCGAAATTATGGCGGAACTGGCAAAACACAAATTCGACAAGCGCCGGATTTCCGTTTTACATACGGCGGAGGTGATTTCATCGAATGAAGCCCCGGTTATGGCTTTGAGGAAGAAAAAGGATTCAAGCCTTGTAAGGGCGCTGAACCTTGTGAAAAGCGGCGAGGCTGACGCAGTTATATCTGCAGGAAGCACAGGGGCCTTGATGGCTGGCGCTTCACTCATAATCGGACGGATCAAGGGTGTCGACAGGGTTGCGCTGGCGCCGGTCATGCCCGGCAGGAATGCGCCTTTCATGGTCATAGACGCTGGAGCCAACGTTGACTGCAAGCCTAACTATCTTGTTCAGTTTGCTCAGATGGGAAAGGTCTACTTTGAAAACATACTCGGAGTGAAGGACCCGGCCGTTGGCCTGATCAACATTGGAGCCGAAGAGGAAAAGGGCAATGAGCTCACAAAAGCTGCGTACCCACTGCTTAAGGATTCTGATTTCAACTTCGTAGGCAACGTGGAGCCGAGGGATGTCTCAAACGGAGATGTCAGCGTACTGGTTTGTGACGGCTTCGTGGGCAACACTATCCTCAAGATGTATGAGGGAGTGGCGTCTAACATATTCAGCATGCTTAAGGCCGATATAATGGGTTCCTTGAGGACAAAGGCAGGAGGCTTTCTTCTGAAGCCTGTATTCTCAAGATTCAAGAAAAAGTTCGATTAC
The DNA here is from genome assembly GCA_017861315.1 of Bacillota bacterium. Taxonomy (GTDB): domain Bacteria; phylum Bacillota; class Clostridia; order Clostridiales; family Clostridiaceae; genus UBA699. The sequence goes on from JAGFXP010000045.1 coordinate 12,941, forward strand.
GCCGAATACGGCGGAACAGCTTTCCTCGGATGCAGGGGGATATGCATCAAGGCGCATGGAAGCTCTGATGCCAAAGCCTTCAAAAACGCGATCCTTCAGGCTAAAAACTGTTTCGACAACGACATAATCGGCAAAATCGAAAATGAAATGAAATAAATAACGGACAAATATCTTTTTTATGTTGACGCAAAAATAGATATGTACTATTATTTATATATAGTTGCTTTTTAGGAGGTGAGACAATGGTTTTTGATAAAATAAAAGATATAATATCTGACCAGCTAGGAATTGATGCTGAAGAGATTACAATGGAATCATCTTTCGTTGATGATTTGGGTGCTGACTCTCTTGATATAGTTGAATTAATAATGGCGCTGGAAACTGAGTTCGATCTTGAAATCCCGGATGAGGATGCAGAGAAGATCGCAGTTGTTGCCGATGTAGTTAACTACATAAAAAAACATATCGAAGAATAATCAAAGAGTCCCGTTTTATACGGGGCTTTAAATTTGTAAAAAATCCAGTTTATTATTGAATTTGTGTTCGCACAGACTGAATAATGAACTGCCAAGGAGAGCAGATGAAAACAGAAGAAATTACACTGAAGGAACTGGAGGAAAAGCTGGGTCTGAAATTCAAATCCTTTGATCTGTTCAGGACCGCTTTGACACACAGCTCTTTCGCAAACGGTAAAAAAGGCGTACAATACAACGAGAGACTGGAGTTCCTTGGGGACTCGGTGCTTCAGCTGTGCATCACGGAATACCTTTACAACAGGTTCACGGGGATGTCCGAAGGCGAACTGACAAGGATGAGGGCCCTGATCGTATGCGAGGCGTCTCTCTTCAATTTAGCGAAGAGCTGGGACCTGGGGAAATATCTTTACATGAGCCGAGGCGAAGAGCTGACAGGCGGAAGAGAGAGGACATCCATCCTTGCCGACGCCGTGGAAGCGATCATAGCCTCAATTTACCTTGACAACGGCATAGAGGCTGCCAGAGGATTCATAATGGAGAACTTCCTGGAAACCATAACGAAGGCTTCCAGGAATGAAATAATAGTTGATTTCAAAACAAAGCTGCAGGAAAGGCTGCAGAGAAACGGCGATGTGGACATACGTTACGAAATACTGAAAGAAGAGGGGCCTGCACACAGAAGGAAATTCTTCAGCAAGGTCATGATAAATTCCGTGCCCATGGGATACGGCGTAGGCTACAGCAAGAAGGAGTCTGAACAGTGCGCGGCAGAGGAAGCGCTTGTGGTATTGGAGGCGGATTGCAGGCATGAGTAAATCGCATTATATAATACCTATATTCGTCCCGCACGAAGGCTGCCCTCATGACTGCGTTTTCTGCAACCAGGATTCCATTACCGGCCAGCAGGACCAGGTGGATTCCGCATACGTGCGCGAGACCATCGAAGCTTATCTCAAGACTATCAGGCGAGAGAATTCGGTAATCGAAGTTTCCTTCTTCGGAGGTACCTTTACTGCCATCAGCCTGGGCAAACAGAAGGAGCTTCTCGCGGTGGCGAAGGAATACAAGGACAGGGGTCTGATTCATCTAATCCACCTCTCCACCAGGCCCGATTACATTGACGACTCGATACTCAGAAACCTGAAGGATTATTCCGCAGACGTGATCGAACTGGGAATCCAGTCCATGGACGAAGAAGTCCTGCTCAAATCAGGAAGGGGACACACCGCACGTCAGGCCGAGGAAGCCTCAAGGCTTATCAAGGAGTACGGTTTTACGCTGGGACACCAGATCATGCTCGGCCTGCCGGGAGACAATTTCGTGAAGGACATAAGGACTGCCGAAGAAGTCATAAAGCTGAAACCTGATATATGCAGGATATACCCGGCTCTAACAATTAAGGATACTGAGATGGAAAGGCTTTTCAGAGAGGGGAAGTACATCCCATACACACTCAAGGAAGCCGTAGAGATTTCGAAAACGATATACGGCATGCTTGTTTCCGAGGGTATAAACGTTATCAGGATAGGATTGCAGCCTACGGAGGAAATAAACGAAGGCGGAGACATAGTGGCAGGGCCTTTCCACCCTGCATTCAGGGAACTGGTTGAAGGAAGCCTTTTCTGCGATATCATAAAGGAAGCGTTGGAAGGAAAAGATGCTGCGGATGCAGTGATACACATCAACAGCAGGGATATTTCAAAGCTGTATGCCAACAGAAAAGAGTTCT
>JAGFXP010000046.1 GCA_017861315.1 Bacillota bacterium
TATAGCATCCTCTGCCATAGCAGCAGGGGCGCTCATGTATGCCGGCAGTATTTCAAGCTCCACTTTGACTTTTTCTGCAGCGGCTTCAGCCTGTGCAGGCGTATCTGCAAGGACCATAGCTAGAGCATCGCCAAACTGGAATACTTTTTTGTCATTCAGTATCGGCCTTTCCATACCGTCACCTTTATTGTCAGGGAAAGCCAATCCGTTTACTCTGTTTGTTCCCGGAACATCCTTATAAGTAAGGACACTGTGTACTCCAGGCATCTTCTCCGCTTCGGAGGTGTCTATTGAGATGATGTTTGCATGGGAAACCTTGGCCTGAACAAGTTTGATGTGGAGTGTGTCCTTTGGAAGCTGAAGTCCGAGGTCCGCTCCGAAGTCCCAGGTGCCTGTAACCTTCGCAACCGCGCTTGGCCTTACGTAATCTGTTCCAAGCATGCTTGCCCCTTCAGGAAGCTTGTACCATAGCTCTTCTTTTGTGATATCGCCTCTCAGCAGTTTTGCTGCGTCCATTACGGCATCTACCAGCGGCTTGTAGCCTGTACATCTGCATACGTTTCTGTGCTTCTGGAACCAGTCTCTGACTTCTTCCCTGGTCGGGTTGACGTTTTCGTCGAGCAGCGCTTTTGATGAAACTATGAATCCTGGCGTGCAGAATCCGCACTGTGCAGCTCCGTGTACCATCCATGCTATCTGCACAGGATGGAGGTCTTTGACTGTTCCTACGCCTTCGACTGTGATTATTTCCGCATCATCCTTAACCCTTTTCATCCTGGTGATACATGCCTTTACCACTTTGCCGTCCATGATTACTGAGCAGGCCCCGCATTCTCCCTTGTTGCAGCCTACCTTTGTTCCTGTCAAGAGCAGCTGTTTTCTGAGCACGTCTGCCAGTGTTGACTCCGGATCAGCGATAACCATCTTCCTGACCCCGTTGATAACCAAAAATTTCTTTAACATTTCCTTTCCCCTTTCAAAATTGAATTTATCAGCTTTTCCCAAAGCCGCAGTTTGGATACCTGCAGTCCACGCAGTTCCGGCAGTAGCCTCCCTGCCCAAGTTTCACAATATCCCTCCTTTCGACCCTTTCACCTGCAACTATCCTTGGAAGCAAGAGGTCCATTATTGTCCTCTTGCTGTACATAACACATCCGGGGAGCCCCAGTACGGGGATCTCCCCAATATAAGAGAGTAAAAACATGGCGCCTGGAAGTGTCGGTGCACCGTAGGACAGGATGTCCGCGCCGGCCATCTTTATGCCGAGGGGCGTCACATCATCCGGATCGACGGACATTCCTCCTGTTACAGTGATGATATCAGCACCTGAATCTATAAGTTCCCTGATGGACTCCGCTATCATCTGCGGGTCATCTTTTGAGAATATTTGTTTTATTACGCTGCAATCCAGCTCCTCGAATTTTCCTCTGACAACAGGACCAAACTTGTCCTTTATCCTGCCGTAGTAAACCTCGTTCCCCGTGGTCACCACCCCTGCCTTCAGCTTCCTGAAAGGCTTCACCTGGATCACCGGGGAAGGTCCCCCGCATATCCTCTCCGCCTTCTTTACCTGCCAGTCCTTCACGACCAGAGGGATTACCCTTGTTCCCGCGACAGCTTCGCCCTTTTCCACAACTATGTTCCCGCCGAGGGATGCGAACATTATCTCGTCAGTGCTGTTCATATCCAGAAGAGCATCCACGTCCACCTTCAGCAGGCCCCTGTATTCGGCGACAAGCGTCGCCTTGCCCTCCTTCGGGCCGGTGATCTCTATGCCTGGCCCTGCCGCAGCCTTCGCCATCCTTATGGCGGCTTCGTCCTCGTGCACGTCATCCTCAGAAAATTCCATTACGTACACGTTTTCTTTTCCAATATTCAACAATTTCGGTATGTCTTCTTCCTTAATTATGTGGCCTTTCCTGAAAGCCACCCCTTTTCTTTCCCCCGGGATTATCTCGGTCATGTCATGCCCCAAAATCATCCCTATGGCATCCTTAACGTGAACCGTTTTCATTTTAACTCCCCTCTCGCTTTCTTTTCGATATTATCTAACAGCATAAACCGTGCCAATGGAATCCTGCCAGCATTATCAACGTCACAGGTGTATGAAAATCCTCGGGTGTATCATAATGAAACCATGCTTGCCGACCGGCAGTGTATCATTTTGCAACTTCGTCGCATTATGACACACGGTCAACCCGGCATGGAAACTGTCTTAAAACGAATCATATTTGCACAGAAATAAAAAATGTATTAGAATTATAACTAAACATTAGTCTGAAAATAGTTTGATTTACGAGGTGATTTGTGAATGGGTATAATAAACAAGATCATGGCATCAGTCGGCATAGGAAATGTTATAGTCGATACAGTGATAGAAACCCCAACCATCTGTTCCGGTGAAGAGGTAAGCGGCTATGTAACAATAAAAGGAGGCAAGATCCCACAGAAAATAGAGGAAATTTACCTTTATGTCATGACCAAGGTGGAGAAGGAAAGCAACAACATAAAATTCGTCGGCAAGGAAAAGGTGCAGAAAGTAATTATTCCAGTGGGCCAGACAGTTTCCAAAGGGGATATTCTGAAGCTGCCGTTCAAGTTCATCCTGAACAAGCAGACCCCTTTTTCTACAATGAAGACTCCGGTATGGATCCACACCGGGCTTGATATCAAGAACGTCCTGGATCCCAAGGACAACGACAGCCTCAGGGTAAATGCAGGGCCGTACCTTCAGGCCGTGCTCGACGCTTTCGAGAGGCTTGACCTGGTCATTTACAGGGTTGTCAACGTGGAGGACTTTTATGATTCCTCGCTGCCGTTTCTGCAGCAGATAGAATTCCGGCCTACGGGCTCCTATAAATACGAGCTCAATTACATCAAGTTCATGTATGTTCTGCACGAAGCAAACCTTGAGCTTATCATGCATGTGAGCAAGAGCGCAGAGGATATGGACCTGGAGGACAAAAAGATAATGTTCTACATCGACTATAAAGAGCTGAAGAGCAAGGATTCCTTTGAAATATCCCAGATAATCAGGAAAAAGATCGAGAAAGAATATTGATGCGAAAAATGCTGTAAAAAAAGGTTGCCTGTCGAATCGGATATCGTATCCGATTCGACAGGCAACCTTGCTTTGCCCTGAATATGCTTAATTTCTCCTTCAGCCTTTCGAAGGCATCCCTGACGCCGAATGTGTCATAGATTATTGTGAGCTGCTGGATTTTGTTGCTTTCCGAGACCTTGAATACGTCGACGCACTCGAAGTTAACCAGCGAGCCGTCCTTCATGGTCCAGTCATACCTGAAGTGCCCTGCGCAGGTATCACCGTTCTCGAAACTCTTTAAAGTGTTGAGCAGAGTTATCCTGGATTCATTTGTATCCTTGAACAGATCAGAGTAAAACTGCTTTGCAGGCAGCCTCCCGTATAGCGGCGACAAAACCACCGCATCCTCCTCGAAAACCGACAGAAGCTTTTGTGCATCTCCGCTCTGCAGTCCTTCAAAATATTTTGTTACAAGTCCCTGAAAATCCATCTCCCATACCTTCCTTCGATTTATACTTTTTCTTCACAAACCAAACCATTCCAGTAAATTTCCCAGGCCGCCTTGAATTTTTGATCAAATCTTGCTTCGCTACCATAAGTCAGCGCTACAAGCAATCCGTCCAGCATCGTCATAAAGGCCAGCGTGGCACTGCAGGCTTTCTCTTTAAAATCCTTTTCCAGCACCTTGCATATCATTTCTTCAAGTTCAAGGAAGAAACTGTTGAAATTCCCGATGACATCCTCCTCAAGATGAGACGGAGGCATATAAGCCATCCGCAGAATGAATTTTATGTTGTTCTCCTCGCTGCTGGAATATCTGTTTTTAAGCATCAGTATGAAGTCCTTCAAATTTTCTTTTGTGTCAGGGCATTCCTGCGAAAAAAATCCGCGCAGAGATTCTGTTTCACTTCCTATAACTTCATTCATTACGGTAATGAACAATTCGTCCTTGCTTTTGAAATGGGAGTAGATCGATTGTTTCTTAATACCGACTTCCTCCCCTATATCCGAGAGGGATGTCCCTTCGTATCCATGCTCTGTAAAGCGGCGTAGGGCAACCTTTGCAATTTGATCAGCTTTCATTAATTCCACCTCCCACATTATACTGACGACCGTTCGTAAGTTACAACCTGATTCTACTCCCTTTATTTGGCCATGTCAAATCCAATATCCGATATGGCAGGCAACCAAAAAATGACAGAAAAAAGGAAAGCGCCGGGCGCTTTCCTTTTTCTGTCATCTGAGTCCTTAAACAAACACTATATCAACACCTGAAATTACAAGTTTCTTGAAGAACAGCAGGTTCTCCGTGTCGATAGTGATTATTTTATGCTCATATTTTATGTCATCTGCAAAAGCCTTCTTTGACTTCGGGATGTAAACGCCTATGCTGTCATTGCTGCAGACCTGAATATAGTGTCCGCGCACACTCTCGCCGCCGGCTTCTGCCGATACGCTCAGCGTATAGTACCTCCTGGCACTGTCTCCGCCGCCTCAGCAGGCACTTGTCTCTCCTGGAATGAAGCTGATCTTTACACATTTCACATTTTTCTTCTTCAGATAGCTGATCGCCCTTTCAGAGACAACGAATCTCATGTTTTATGCAGTTACTTCTTCAGCTGCAATTTCTGGCGCAGCCGCTGCGTTTTCGTTCTTTTCAAACACCATCGTATCAAGTTCTTTCTTGTTTCCAAGCTGGATCAGCAGGCAAAGCACCAAACCAACAGCAAGTCCCCAAGCTGCGCCTCTGGCCATTATTACCGCTGCCATAACGCCTGCTATTCCGAGGTCGTTCAGTGTGCGAACTTTCAGCACGCCTATTCTAACCGATACATATCCCTGTACAAGCATAGTTGTTGCAAGCGCTATCTGAAGTATAGGAGTAACCAGTGTAACTATAGGCAGAAGGAAATACCCTGTCAAGGTTCCAAGTCTGAAGGAGCCGGCACCACCGTATATTGAATCCATAGCCTTCCTTCCGTGTTTGTATCTGTCGCAGACAACAACCTGCATTGCCGCCCAGAGAGGTCCGCACATTGTTATGTCCGGTCCGATTACTGACATGAGCATGTTTCTTAAACCAAATATTATGTGGGTACGGTTTGCATTGTAGTCAACTTTCTCGTCAGGTCTTGACGGTGCAGCGTCTTCAAGCAATGCTGTTGCCTGGATCATCTCGCCAAACAGTATTACGTATGCCGAGAATACCATCGGTATGCAGCTTATGAACATTTTCAGCGGCGGGAAGCCTATTGCCCAGAATGTCCATTCGCTCCACAAAGCTGCGAAATCAGGCTGCGAGAACCCCCACTTAACAGCAGGTATAGCTGTTTCGCCGAATATCGGTCCTACGAATATTGCCAGAACTATTACCGGCAGTATGCCGAGGTTTGATATTGTCTGGAATAGTTTGTTCTTGTTCCTGATGCTCTTGAAGTGGTTTGAGAACAGAAGGTAAAATCCTATGCCAATGCATATAGCGATTGTGAAAGGAAAGTTGTCGATTTTTCCTCCTTTTGAGAACACAACGTTAACTGCAGCAAGACCGGCACCCAGGATTATTCCCGCCTGCATGGCATTCGGGATCAGCGTAACTATTTTTTTGCCAAGGCCGGTTATCCCGAGTATGAACGCAAACGCACCAAGTGTTATTTCAAACGCTATGAGAGCCTGCACTCTTTCCGGCCCTAAAGGATACTGACTGACATATAATATCAAAAGCGGTATTGCCGGAGTTACCCATCCCGGTACAACAGGATCTCCCAAAAGCGTGTGGGACATGTAGAGTATTCCGTTGAGTATTACGATTGCCAGAGCAACATTAAACGGCATTCCCAGGTATTCCTGGAGCATAGGAAGCGCTCCAAGGCACACCGCACACATAAGAAGTCCCTGAACGTAGTCTGCGATTTCAAATTTGTAGTGGATAAAAGGGATTCTGATCTTAAAAGGACCGGCTGCTAAATAGGGCTGCTCTTGTCCAAACTCTCTCTGCATTGCCATTGTCATTTACACCTCTTCTTCAATATTTATTTTATATTTTATTTAGAACTTTGCGCTGAATCTCTTCTCAAATTCCTCCTGAAGGCCCTCTTTGAAATCAGGGTGGGCTATTTTGATAAGCGCCCTTGCCCTGTCCTTAAGAGTCTTCCCCTTAAGCTGAGCTATTCCGTATTCTGTTACAATATAATCTACGTCGTTTCTTGAAGTGGTAACCGCTGCGCCGTGGTCCAGGAACGGCACTATCCTTGAAACTTTTCCTTTTGAAGCTGTTGAAGGTATTGCTATGATTGATTTCCCTTGTCCGTCTTTCGCCATGCTAACGCCTCTGACGAAATCCACCTGTCCGCCTACTCCGCTTATCTGCTTGATTCCGATGCTTTCCGAGCAGACCTGGCCCATAAGGTCCACCTGGACGCATGAGTTGATCGAAACCATTTTGCTGTTTTTCATGATCACCGTCGGATCGTTTACATAGCTTACAGGGCGAAGCTCGACCGCCGGGTTGTTGTTGACATAGTCATACAGCCTCTTTGTTCCCATGAGGAATGTCACTACAGACTTTCCCTGATGAAGGGTTTTTTTCTTGTTTGTGATGACCCCCGCCTCAACCAGCTCAACAACGCCGTCGGATATCATCTCGGAATGGATTCCCAGATCCTTCTTGTCCTTCAGGAACAGAAGGACTGCATCGGGTATGGCTCCGATTCCAAGCTGGAGCGTTGATCCGTCTTCCACAAGCTCTGCGCAGTGCTTGCCGATCGCTTTTTCAACATCCCCTATTCTAGGAGGTGCAAGCTCGATTATCGGATGGTCGGCCTCCACTATGTAGTCTATGTCCGAAACATGTATGAAGGACTCTCCGTAGGTTCTAGGCATCTGCTTGTTCACTTCCGCTATTATTATTCCTGCGTTGTCTGCGGCAGGCTTCGTGTAGTCGTTTGAAACTCCGAAGCTGCAGTAGCCATGCTCATCAGGCTCGCTCAGTTGCACAAGCGCCACATCTACAGGCATATAGCCCTTTTCAAAGAGGCCTGGCACCTGGTAGAAATAGCTTGTTGTAAAATCGCCTCTTCCGGAATTTATGCATTCCTTTGTGGTAGCCCCTGCGAATATGGAGTTAACGTGGAAATGGTCCTCCATTCCTTCCTTTGCGTACTCGCCTTTGCCCATGGCAACCATATGAACTACTTCAACATCCTTGTAATTATCCTTGTTTGCAACCATCGCCTCAACCAATTCAACAGGTTCACCGACAGCGTGTCCGACAACAACCCTGTTGCCGGATTTTATGTTTGCAACCGCTTCTGCAGCGGTCACAAGCTTGCCTGCATATATATCTTTCCAGTCCACAAAATCACCCTCTCTTAAGTTTCTGATAGCTCCCACGGCAGCTTCCAAATCATCACAGGACCTGACCATCAGGATATTGCGGTTTTTCACCTTGTACTGCTCGATGCCGGCGCAGCAGCTGCTGCAGCCGCAGAGCACAACCAGCATGTCATATTCCCTGTCCTCATCCGCCGGTTCGAAGCTGTGGCTGAACCTTTCCATAAGAAGTTCAACAATTTTTTTCCTGTCATATCTGGGATTGCAGCCCCCGCAGTATTTCACTCCGATCTCCACTGCAGACACCTATATCTCTTTGTTCAATATCCGTTTCGCAAAATCCAGCGTCTCCCGGCTGATACAGGCAGAAAGCTCCACACCCCTGATTCCAGGTATTTCTTCCTTCAGAACAGCTTCAACCGTGTTCTCTACCGTAAACTTGGCGGAAGGGCATCCGCTGCATTGTCCGAGAAGTCTCACTTCCACTATCCCGTCCTTGTACCCTATGAATTCGATGCCTCCGTCGTGCTCTGAAAGCTGGGGCTTTACTTTAGTCTCAAGCACTTCTCTTATCTTTTCTTCCATTCCCGATACCTAGTCCTCTATTCCAGCTATAGCTTTTGCAAGCTGTTTCTTGTAGCCCAGGTTGCCCTGCCTCTGGATCATTATCCTCTGGGCCTGCGGCGAACCGGCGCCGTGCATCGATTCAGTCCTGTAGCCGACCGCTGCTGTTCCGAGCGTCATGTTTTCGATGAGTCTCAGGATCTTCATCCTGTCCATAACAGGAACCGACTCGACGCCTACAAGGTATTTCTTGACAAGGTCGCCTACTTCAGGGTTCTCGAAGTCCTTCTGAGAAGGCATTGTAACCATAAGTCCGCCGGCTATGTCTTCTGCAAGTCTTGTTATTTCGTAAGGGAATCTTGTAACGTTCTGCTTGCACACGTTGGCAAGAAGCAGATCGATCATGTAGTTTCCTGCCTCTGTAGCCGTTCCTTCCGCTGAGCATGCTATGCCGCAGGCATAGAGCGTTTCATTCAGGTGCATCATTTCTATCAGCTTGTCTTTCAGGTGGGATGCTTTGTTTGCTCCATTGTAGTCGGCAGCAAGTGCAGCAGCCCCTATCAACACGTCGCCGACGCCAACCTTGCATCCGCCGTAGCTCTGCCTGTGGTAGCCTGCAAATCTTTCAACGAGCATTCCTGCGTATTCAGCTTCTCCGTTAAGGAAGATCCTGTCGTTTGGCACGAAAACATCGTTGAATATTGTCAAGGCTTCGACCCCGCCGAAGTTCTTGTTTCCAACATCCAGGTCAGCATTTTTTTCCATTTTTCTTGTGTCGCAGGACTGTCTTCCCACAACCATCACTATGCCTTCAGTGTCAACGGGTACAGCAAACGCCACTGCGTAGTCCTTGTCTTCTGGCCTCATCGCTATGGTTGGCATGACCAGAACTTCGTGTGAGTTGCAGATACCTGTCTGATGAGCTTTTGCTCCTCTTACAACGATTCCGTCAGGTCTTCTTTCAACGACTCTCAGGTAAAGGTCAGGATCAGCCTGCTTGCTTGGCGCAAGTCCTCTGTCGCCTTTAGGGTCTGTCATCGCTCCGTCGACTACCAGATCGTTTTCCTGTACGTATTCGAGGAATTTCTTGAAATTCCCATGATAGTCTGTGTTATACTGCTTATCTATTTCAAATGTTGTGCTGAAGGTTGCATTGAAAGCGTCCATGCCGACACATCTCTGGAAGCATGATGCCGTTTTCTGCCCCATCAGCCTCTGCATTTTAACTTTCTTTATCAGATCGCCTGTGCTCTGGTGAAGGTGGCTGAATCTGTTGATCTTCTTGCCTGTCAGGCTTGAAGTCGTTGTCATAAGATCTTCATATTCAGGCATCTGCGCTAAATCGTACGTTGCTTTAACCGAATTCAGTGAAGGTCTGAGGATCGGGTTGGTTACCGCACTCTCCACTTTTTCTCCCAACACATAGATATTCATTTTCATTTTTCTGATGCTCTCAACGTACTGTTCTCCTGTCATTAAAGCCATTAATATCATTCCTTTCGTTTGTTTTTATTTCTTACACCTATATTAATAGCAAGTCCCGTGCCAATACGAAAAAAACAACCGGACAACGCGTTTGAGCCCTTTCGGGGAACCCTCAAAGTGTTGTTCAGTTGCATTTATGCAGCAATATTTGTTAAATGTTTAGCAAACCCTCACAAATCAGCATTCCTGTGGTTTTACCTCTTGTTGCGGATTTGCACCAAGTTTTATTTTTGCAACAGGTTGTTCTCTTCATATCTCTGCCTCTTCCTGACAAACGTTGAGGCGTCTATTCCAAGCTCCCTGGCTGCAGCCCTTACATTTCCATGCCTCCTGAAAGCGCTTTCGATCATGGAAGCCTCAAGCTTCTCAACGGCATCCTTCATGGACAGGTTTGACACCGGAACAGAGGTTTTATCTGTTTCGCAGTTGTTTATTCCGGCCATCGGAAGGTCCTCAGTCATTACTTTGTCGCCGGGACACATTATGCTCACTCTTTCGATTATGTTCCTGAGCTCCCTGACATTTCCCGGCCACTGGTAATGCTTGAGGCAGTTAAGTGCTCCCTGTGAGATAGTCTTATTCATGCCGTATTTTTCGTTCAGTATGCCTAGGAAATAGAGTATCAGAGGCTCTATGTCCGCATACCTTTCCCGCAGAGGAGGAATTTTTATCGGGATTATGTTGAGCCTGTAATACAGGTCGGCCCTGAACTGCTTAGCAGCAACCATCTCTTCAAGGTTCCTGTTGGTTGCCGCAATAACCTTAACGTCTATCTTGATGTTCGAGGTGCCTCCGACCCTTTTGATCTCCTCTTCCTGGAGGACCCTCAGAAGCTTGACCTGCATGTCCAGCGGGAGCTCGCCTATCTCGTCGAGGAAAATCGTCCCCTTGTCCGCAAGCTCGAACATGCCCAGCCTGCCTTCCTTGTTCGCTCCCGTGAATGCCCCTTTTTCATACCCGAAGAGCTCCGACTCAATCAGATTTTCAGGTATAGCTCCGCAGTTGACGCGGATAAATGCGTTGTCCGCCCTGTTGCTTTTCCTGTGGATGTACTTTGCTACAACCTCCTTGCCTGCTCCTGTTTCTCCCAGCAGCAGCACGGTTGTGTCAACCTTGGCCACCTTACCGGCAGATTCCAGCACCGCGAGCATCTTGCCGTCTACCGCAATGATGTCCGAATTCTCGTGGATCTGCCTTCTCATGAGCTCCAGCTCCGAATAGTATTTCTGCGTCAGCTCAATTTTTTTCTCAAGCTCGTCCTTCAGCTCATACAGCTCTGTTACGTCCCTAACGTTCGTCACGACCATTGCGAAATTGCCTTCCTCATCCACTATAGGGCTGCTGGAAACAAGCACCTTCTTGCCGTTTTTGAATTCCTGTTCGATCGTAACGCTCTTCTTGTTCTTGAGCACCATAAGCGTGGAGGATTTCGATATGATTCCTTTTTTCTCAAGGAGCTCCATGTTCTTTCCCAGGATCTGCTCCCTCTTCACGCCGGCTATTTTTTCATAGGCTTTGTTTATGAATATGGTGTTCGCTTCGCCATCGGTAAGAAATATGCCGTCGTGTGAGCTTTCAAGTATGCCGAAGAGCTGTTTAACCCTGTAGCGCAGCTCTTCCTCGTCACCGTTTATAATGCTATAATCCAGCAAGCTTTTTGATTTCATAACTCACCTCTTTTTCTCAACATGTATACATTATACTATACTACGGAATATGGATTTGCGCAAAGACTGCATAAAAGGCAGCCGTCCTGACATCATGTCCGTTCAGCTGCCTCATAATAGCTTAGTTCAACGCTTTTATTTTTGAAACCATTTCGGGGATGACCTTTCTGTAGTCCCCTACAAGAGCAAGGTCTGCAGCCTGCATTATAGGCGCGTTCTCATCCTTGTTGATGGCTATGATGTAGCCGCTTTCCTGCATGCCTGCCATGTGCTGTATCGCCCCTGATATTCCGCAGGCGATGTACACTTCCGGCCTTACCGTTTTTCCTGTCTGTCCCACCTGGCACGCCTTGTCTATCCAGCCGTTTTCGATAGCCGCACGCGAGCCTGCAACCGTTCCGCCCAGAGCCTCCGCCAGCTCGCCAAGGACCTGGAAGCCTTCGCCGCTGCCCAGCCCCCTTCCGCCGGATACGAGTATCCTGGCTTCCCCGATGTCAACGAAATCCTTGCATACCTTCACGACCTCCTCGACGGTCGTCCTGATGTCCTCTTTCTTTACCTGTGCGTCCGGCTTTTCTATGACACCCTGCCTGCTGCAGTCCCTCGCAAGCTTTTCGAACACGCCGGGCCTCACTGTAGACATCTGCGGCCTGTTGTCTGCGCAGACTATTGTCGCCATAAGGTTGCCGCCGAAAGCCGGCCTCGTCATCAGCAGGTTGTCCGTATCAAGGTCTATATCGAGGGATGTGCAGTCTGCAGTCAGGCCGGTGCCGAGCCTTGCCGCCACCCTCGGACCCAGATCCCTTCCCAGGTAAGTAGCTCCTACGAGTATTATCTCGGGCTTCCTATCGTCTGCAAGGTCGCATAGCACCTTTGCATATCCGTCTGTAGAATATCTCTCGAGCAGAGGCGAATCTGCATATATCACCCTGTCTGCCCCGTGATGGACAAGCTCGTTTACCAGGTCGTCCACTTTGCTTCCTATAAGAACTGCGGTCAGTTCAGCTTTCAATGTATCTGCAAGGTCCCTGCCTTTTCCGAGGAGCTCGAGGGCAACCTTCTGAAGCTCCCCTTCCCTCTGCTCGGCAAAAACCCATACTCCTCTATACTCTGACAAATTGCTCATTTCTATTCCTCCCGATCCTCTTCGCATATTTTAGATGTAGTGCTTTTCCTTGAGCTTCATTACAGCGTAATCGGCTGCTTCCTTGTAGGATTTTATCACGATCTCGCCCTGCCCCTTTGCTTCCTTTGCGCCTGATTTCTTGACCTTCGTAGGCGATCCTGCAAGGCCGAGGAGAGCCCTGTCCACTCCGATGTCATCCGCATTCCAAAGGGTTATCTCCTTGCTGTAGCAGTTCGAAATGTTGGCCATGTTCATGTATCTCGGCTTGTTGAGTTCTTTTATGGCAGTCAGGAGCACCGGAGCCTTTACGCTTATGACCTCGTATCCGTCTTCGAGAGCCCTCCTTACCTTTACGTTCCCTTCTTCATCGAAGCATTCGACCTTCTCCACATAGGTGACCTGCGGTATGCCTAGGTGCTCCGCTATTTCAGGTCCTACCTGGGCTGTATCGCCGTCGATTGCCTGCCTTCCGGCGAATATCATATCGTAGTCAAGTTTTCTGATCGCCCCTGCAAGCGCGTGGGATGTGGCCAGTGTGTCCGCTCCTCCAAAAGCCCTGTCGGATAAAAGTATGGCCCTGTCCGCTCCCATCGCAAGCGCTTCCCTGAGCGCCTTTTCTGCCTGCGGAGGCCCCATGCTTATCACTGTGACCTCCGCTCCCATTGCCAGCGCCTCTTCAAGCGCATTCTTGTCGTCCGGGTTTATTATGGAAGGGACACCGTCCCTTATGAGCGTTCCGGTTTTCGGATCTATTTTTACTTCTGTTGTATCCGGTACCTGTTTTAAACAAACTACTATTTTCATTTTGTCCTCCTCCTATCTCAATACGCTGCCGGCGATAACCATCTTTTGAACCTCTGAAGTTCCTTCGTAAATTTCAGTTATCTTGGCGTCCCTCATCATTCTTTCCAGCGGGTACTCCTTGGTGTAGCCGTAGCCGCCGAGGATCTGGAGCGATTTTGTAGTGACCGCCATGGCTGTCTCCGATGCGAACAGCTTTGCCTGCGCCGCCTCCACCGAATATGGCTTGCCTGTCTGCTTGTTCATGGCGGCCCTGTAAACCAGAAGCTTTGCCGCATCCACTTTTGTCTGCATCTCGGCAATATACCACTGCAGCCCCTGGAATGCGGAAAGAGGTTTGCCGAACTGCTTTCTTTCCTTCATGTAGCTCACTGCGTTTGCGAGGGCGCCTTCAGCGATCCCGAGGGCCTGGGCTGCGATACCTATTCTTCCTCCGTCCAGGGTCTTCATCGCTACGCCGAAGCCTTTTCCTTCCTTGCCCAGCATGTTCGCTGCGGGAACCCTTACGTCTTCGAATATCAGCTCTGTTGTCGAGGAGCCTCTTATGCCCAGCTTATCCTCAAGCTTTCCTATGGAGAAGCCCGGCATTCCCTTCTCTATTATGAATGCCGATATACCCTTGTTACCCTTTGTCCTGTCCGTCATTGCGAAAATAACGAAGGTGTCCGCCACTCCCCCGTTTGTTATGAATATCTTTGAACCGTTGATTATATAATCCTCGCCGTCCTTTACGGCAACGGTCTGCTGCGCTGAAGAATCTGTTCCCGCGTTCGGCTCGGTGAGGCCGAATGCGCCTATCTTCCTGCCGCTCAAAAGGTCCGGAAGGAATTTTTCCTTCTGCTGAGGCGTGCCGAATTCATATATGGGTGCGCAGCACAGCGAAGTGTGTGCCGAGAGCACTACCGAAGTTGTGGCGCAGGCTTTCCCCAGCTCCTCGACGGCCATGATGTATGTGAGGTAATCTGTGCCCGAGCCACCCAATTCCTTAGGGAAACCCATCCCCATCATCCCGTAGTCAGCCATCTGCCTTACCGTTTCCATCGGAAACATTTCAGTCGCATCGACTTCCGCCGCCAGAGGCTCCACTTCATTCTTCACAAACTCCTGAAGCATCTGCCTGGCCAGTTCCTGTTCTTTTGTCAATCCAAAGTCCATAATAATAATCCTCCTGTAATATGATTTAGTATTTCTCGACGATCAGTGCGGTTCCCATTCCGCCGCCTATGCACAATGTCGCAAGCCCTCTTTTTGCATCTCTCCTCTGCATTTCGTAGAGAAGGGTTGTAAGGATTCTTGCGCCGGAAGCTCCGACAGGGTGCCCGATGGCGATGGCGCCGCCGTTAACGTTGACTTTGTCCATGTCAAAGCCCAGATCCTTTGCCACTGCCAAACTCTGGGCTGCGAACGCTTCGTTTGCTTCTATAAGATCCAGGTCGCCAACGGTGAGCCCGGCCCTTTCAAGAGCGACCTTTGTGGCGTAGAACGGTCCGTATCCCATTATCGCGGGGTCGAGTCCGTAGGAGCCGTAGGAGACTATTTTCGCAAGAGGCTTGATTCCGAGTTCCTCCGCTTTTTCAGCGCTCATTATTACCAGAGCAGCCGCTCCGTCGTTTATTCCCGATGCGTTTCCGGCTGTGACAGTTCCGTCTTTTTTGAATGCCGGCTTGAGCTTTCCAAGGGATTCCGCTGTTGTCCCGAATCTCGGGAATTCATCCGTATCGAAAACTATGTCCCCCTTTTTGGTCTTTATGACGACAGGGACTATCTCATCCCTGAATTTTCCCGACCTTATCGCTTCCTCGGCTTTCTGCTGCGAGCCTGCAGCGAATTCGTCCTGCATCTCCCTTGTAATCCCCCACTGCTCGGCGATGTTCTCCGCAGTGATGCCCATGTGGTAA
>JAGFXP010000007.1 GCA_017861315.1 Bacillota bacterium
AAGTAAAAAAACGGGCGTTCATACTATATGGGGCGGAGTCCGCCCTTTTTGACATGTCTGAAAGAATGTTCCGCAAAATGGCAAGCTCTGCGGCGTGAAACCGCAGGGCTTGCCATTTTTGCGGCTTGTAAAAGCTGAAATCCCCTCGTTCTGTTGAAACCTCCAACTTCAACCGCTGATGAACCGTCCCTAAAGAACAAACCGCTGAAAAAATTCGGATTATTCCAAATGTGTAACCTGTGTTACCGAAATTTAAATCATTTCAAACTATAATCTAGTTAATGCATTAGAAAAGCTCAAGGCTGAATAATGCATACGAAAAGAGTAAAAATTTTTTAGGAGGTATAGATATGAGCATGTTTTGTTATCAATGTCAAGAAACAGCAGGTGGTAAGGGTTGTACAGTATCAGGGGTTTGCGGCAAGAAACCAGAGGTGGCAAATCTTCAGGACCTTATGATCTACACACTGAAGAGCGTAGCATGTCTGGAGCTTAAGGCAAAGGAAAACAACGTTAAGGTGCCAAATGTAGACCAAACAATTATGAACGGCTTATTCATGACAATAACTAATGCAAACTTCGATGCAGATAGGTTTGTTGAAGAAATCAAAAAAGCTTTGGATTTGAGGGAAGAGATTAAAAAGGCTCTTACAGAAGCAAATGTTGATCTTTGTGCAATGAAGGATATTGCAACATGGTATGCTGATACCAAGGAAGGCATCATGGAAAAATCAAATGATCCTCAGATAGGAATACTTGCCACTGGTAACGAAGACGTCAGGTCACTCAGGGAACTGGTTATATACGGTGTCAAGGGCATCGCTGCTTATGCTGAGCATGCGCACACCTTGGGATATGACAACCAGGAAGTTTTCGACTTCATGAAGAGAGCATTGGTTGCCACAGTAGACGACACCCTGACAACTGACCAGCTTGTTGCACTTGTTTTGGAAACAGGAAAATATGGCGTTGACGTCATGGCGCTTCTTGACAAAGCCAATACAGAAACTTACGGCAATCCTGAATTGACAGAAGTTAATATCGGAGTCAAAAACAATCCTGCTATACTGATCTCAGGCCATGACTTGAAAGATCTTGAAGAACTGCTCGAGCAGACAAAGGGAACAGGCGTCGACGTATATACACACGGAGAAATGCTCCCTGCGAACTACTATCCGAAATTCAAAAAATACGACAACCTCGTAGGAAACTACGGAAATGCATGGTGGAAGCAGAAGACTGAGTTCGAAACATTCAACGGTCCAATCCTATTCACTACAAACTGCATAGTTCCTCCGTCAGAATCCTATGCTGACAGAGTCTACACAACGGGCTCATCAGGATACCCTGGCTTCAAGCACATCCCGGATAGAGTTAACGGACAGCCTAAGGACTTCTCTGAAGTTATTGCGCACGCAAAGAGACTTGCAGCACCTAAAGAAATAGAAAACGGAAAAATCGTAGGCGGATTCGCACATGCACAGGTGTTTGCCCTGGCTGACAAGGTTGTGGAAGCGGTAAAATCAGGAGCAATCAAAAAGTTCTTCGTGATGGCTGGCTGCGACGGAAGGATGAAGAGCAGAGATTACTATACAGAATTTGCACAGAAGCTTCCAAAGGATACAGTAATACTCACAGCAGGCTGCGCTAAATACAGATACAACAAGCTGGATCTCGGAGACATCGGCGGAATACCAAGAGTATTGGATGCAGGCCAGTGCAATGACTCATACTCATTGGCTGTAATAGCACTCAAACTCAAGGAGATATTCGGAGCAAACGACATAAACGAGCTTCCTATAGCATACAACATCGCATGGTACGAACAGAAAGCCGTAATAGTACTGCTTGCACTGCTGTACCTTGGAGTGAAGAACATCCACCTCGGACCAACACTTCCTGGATTCCTCTCGCCAAACGTTGCGAAGGTTTTGGTTGAGACATTTGGAATAGCCGGAATCGGAACAGTTGACGAAGACATGAAGCTGTTCTTAGGCTAATATCTGCCAGGCTGATCAAAATATAACCATGAAGGCACCGAAAGGTGCCTTCTGTTTATGCCATTTTTTTGATATAATGATAAGGTTAGACAATTCAATTATCGAATAGGAGAGGATCAATCATAAGTACGAGGAAACAAAGCATCATATTAGCTGTGATATTGACAATATCTTCAGCTGCAGTCTACACCATACAGAACCTGATTTTCCACCAGCCGGAAAACACTTTTTTTTATATGTTCCAGGACCTTGCATTCGTGCCGGTTCAGGTAGCAATAGTCACTTTTGTAATAAACAGATTTTTGAACTTAATTGAACAGCGGAAGAAAAACAAAAAAATCAATGTCATAATCAGCACGTTTTTCACGGAAGCCGGAATGCAAATCATGACAGCTATGACTGAGTTCAACGGAAACCAAGCTGAGTTAAGCAAAATCATTAAAATAAACGACCTGAAGAAAAACAATGAAAACCAGGTTAAAAAAACTGTAGTATCGTTTAAATATGATATATACGCAGAACCGAAAAGGCTTGATATGCTTGCAGCTTTGCTGGAAGAAAAGAAGCCTTTCATGCTGAGCCTTCTTGAAAATTCCAATCTGCTTGAGCATGATTCCTTTACCGATATGATATGGGCAGTCTTCCATGTTGCGGATGAACTCCAGAACAGAGGGGAATTAAGAAGCCTGCCGAAAGCCGATGTCGTCCACCTGTCAAACGATCTGCTGAGGGCATACCCGGCATTGATACAGGAGTGGGTAGGCTATATGGCTTACCTTCGCGATGAATATCCGTTCCTCTATGAAGCGGCAAAAAAGAGGAGTCCGTTCTGCCAGCCAAATCAATTATAAACAACATTTCAAACTTTCATAAATGACTCGAGCCATTCTGCTGCAAACTAATCTGCAGCAGTTTTTTATTTCCGGCATTAAAAAAACAATAAGGTTCCTAATTGTTTTCTTGATTTGCTTGACCAGGTAGGATAAATCAAATATAATTTTAAATGTACACTGTTCAATTAAAGTGTTCATTACAATTATTGGAGATGTTAAAATGCAAAATAAGAACAGAAAAACAGGACTCATAATGGCTCTTTACCTCATGGGAATCTTTATGGGGGCTGTCGACACGGGAATCGTATCGCCGGCGAGGACCATCATACAGAACAGCCTCGGAGTAAACGACAATACAGGTATATGGATGATCACCATATACACACTGGCCTATGCGGCAGTTATTCCGGTATCAGGAAAGCTGGCTGACAAGTTTGGACGCAAATATATTTACATAATAAGTGTCGCTATGTTCGGAGCGGGATCCGTTATGTGCGGAGCTGCCTCATTTGCGGGAAGCTTTGAGGTGCTGCTGCTGGGGAGGGTTGTACAGGCATTGGGTGGAGGAGGAATCATACCGATTGCCACCGCTGAATTCGGAACCACCTTTCCAGAAGAGAAGAGGGGCATGGCGCTGGGTCTTGTTGGGATGGTATTCGGAGTCGCAAACATAATCGGCTCGTCGATTGGAAGCTTAATACTCAAGATAGCCGGGAACGCAAACTGGTACTGGCTTTTTTACGTCAATATACCTATCTGCATATTCATTGTTATGGGCGGTCTGGTCTTTATAAAGAACCACAAGGTTCAGGAGGTAAAGAAGATAGACATATTCGGAACAGTAATTCTTGTTGGGATGATACTTTCCGTTCTCTACGGGCTGAGGAACATAGATTTCTTCAGCTTCAACACCTCAATAAGGAGCACCGAGGTATACCCGTATCTCATAACGTTTTTTCTTCTGCTGCCGGTCTTTGTAATCGCAGAGAAGAGGGCAGAGGATCCGATAATGAACTTGTCATACTTCACTAATCCTAGGATATTCATTGTACTCACGATGTCTGTGATAGTAGGCGTAAGCATGATGGGAATGGTGTTCATCCCGCAGTTCGCAGAAAACGCTCTTAAGATGCCGTCTGGAACCGGAGGGTATTATGTCGCCGTTCTGGGCATTTTCGCTGGAGTAGGATCTCCGCTGAGCGGAAAACTTATCGACAAATACGGTGCCAAGAAGGTCCTCATGTTCGGATTCTTTGTTACTATGATCGGGGCGCTTTTCATTGTCCTTGTCGCCACTGAAACAAGCAGCCTGCCGACCGTCTTAGTGAGCCTTGTGCTGATAGGTCTAGGGATGGGCTTCACAATAGGCACGCCCCTGAACTACATGATGCTCGAGAATACAAAGCCGGAGGAATCCAATTCAGCACTCGCAACACTCTCGCTGGTCAGGTCGATCGGGACAGCGGTGGCACCTGCAATTATGGTCGGCTTCATTTCTCATGCAGGACTAAGCGTTGGGGACAGGATCATGAATATTCTTCCTCAGCCTGAATCACCCGTCATAACGCAGGTTGAGGAGCTCAAAACGATGCTTGAGGTCATGAAATCAGATCCTGACACGGCAGACATGCTTAAGGACGTCAAACTTCCGGATTTCAGCTTTTCAGGAAGCACGGGAATCGAAATGGGTGCAAGCACTCTTCCGGATAATCTGCTGGACAGCCTCAAGTCTGCGGATGCAACTAACATCACAGGCAAGGTGAAGGATGTTGCGGCATACATGTTCGACAAAAATACACCTGGAGTGATAGCTGACATTGAGGGCGGCGTTGAAACAGGTATAGCAAGCATGGAAAAAGGCATCGACGGCATAACGGAAGGGGAAAAGGGACTCAGGTCCGGAATAACATCTATGGAATCAGCGATAGCCAAAATGGAGAAGGGAAATAAGGGGCTCGAGACAGCAATAGGCCAGATGAAGATAGCTCTTGCCGACCAGGATGCAGCTATCTCTAAGATGATTGCAGCTTCGGGTGCGAGTACAGCCGGGGTAATGACTTTAAGCATGGCGGCTCCAGAGTCGCAGGAATCGGAACAGCCTTCAGCAGACATACAGGTTGTGCCTGATGCAGCTGCAATGCAGGCAAATGCCGAGGAACTCAGGTTGGCCAGGGCGGCCCTCGCCCAACAGCTCGCAAGTGCAGATGCCCAGAAAAAGGAGCTTGAAAGCAATATATCGGCGCTTGAAGAAAAAAAGGGAGACATGGAGGCGTCGCTTGCACAGCTGGGGGAGGAGAAAGCAGCACTCCTTGGTGCCCGGAACAAGACAAAGGAAATACAGGTTGAGGTTCCGAAGGCCTTCGAGAAATCCAGGAGCAGTTATCTGGCCAGAATTGACGCAATGAACACCCGGATTCAGGATGTATTTCAGTCAGTAATGAATATGGGTTTCAAGCAAATGTTCCTGACGGTCTTCGTTGCAAACCTGCTCGGCATGCTTATGCTTCTTTTCTATAAGGACAAAAAGAGCACGGAATAAAAATGCCTTTCAGCTCCCCCGGGTTTATACTTCATGAGCATCAGCGATGCTGACTGAAAAAAATACTAAACACAAAAACTCTTGTAGCCGGATTCTATGTCAACCTGGCCCAGGAATAGCTTCAGGAAAGACATGCCCGAATTGCGGAAGCTGTCAGCAAAAGCCTCGTTCCGGCAGGCCTTGAGCTTTATCCATCAGGAGGCTATTCAAATAACCACACCACAGTGGGTGAAAACTGCACTGAGGACAAGGTTTTTGTAACTCTTTTGGCCCTCGACAGCACACTATAAGGACTGAGAATTGAATTAAATGCCAGGCTCCATGAGGAGTTTTCAAAACTGATTTAGGGAATCCGGACAGGATTCCCTTTCTTTATTTCATGAAATCTAGCAGCTTGAGGCTGTAGACGTTCTCGTCAAGTGTCCTTACAAGATTCGGGGACAGCACTTCAACCAGAACCATCTCGATCAGGAATTGAACCGTCCCGCTGATGAAGTGGCTCGTATAGGCTGAGGCTGAACTGAGCCTGATTCCTATGCTTATGTGGAAATGGGGGAGGATGCTTCCCGTCTCAGGATCGTGCGCTATTGTTCCGCAGCCGAAGGACTCAACGTTCTCAAAGTACGCCTTTAAATCGAGCATAGGGCCGGCAGGATTGCTTGACTTCCCGCAGCTCCCGACAATGTAAATCTCGCTGAAATCCCCTGAGAAGAAGGGAACGTACCCCTGCTTGACATTGTTTGACCTGCAGAACTCCTCAAGTTCCGACATGAAATCCTTGCCGTGTTCAAACCTCAGCATGAAGGTCCTTCCCTGTTTCAATTCTGTTGATATCATAATATGCCCCTCCTTTGAAAACTTTGGGTTTTTGTTAGCTGCATAGTTCTTCCCCTGTGGCTGCGGCAACTTCCTTCTCTATGATTTTTCCGACCGCGGTTATGTCTATGTTCCCGCCGCTCACCATCGCGACAACGTTTTTGCCTTTTATGTCTTTGACCTTTCCTGCGAGCAGGGCTGCAAGAGGTACAGCACCGGCACCTTCAGCCAGCAATTTTCCCCTCTGCATGAGTGAGAATATGGCATAGGATATCTCGTCTTCAGTCACTGTCACTATCTCATCCACATACCGCTGCATTGCTTTGAAGCAGAGAGTTCCCGGAGTTGCAACAGCTATGCCGTCAGCAAGGGATTTTGCGCCTGGCAGGGTCACAACCTCTCCCTTTTCCAGAGAAGCCTTGCTTGAAGCTACAACTTCAGCCTGAACCCCTATTACCCTGACCGAAGGCTTCAGGGACTTTACAGCTGTGGAGACCCCTGCTATGAGGCCGCCACCTCCGACAGGAACAACCACCACGTCCGTTTCTGAAAGGTCGTCCAGTATCTCAAGACCTATGGTGCCCTGTCCGGCCATTACATGCACATCGTCGAAAGGGTGGAGGAAAGTCGCTCCGGTCTCTTTCTGGACTTCGAGAGCCTTCGCATAACATTCATCGTAGACCTGGCCGGCCTGGACGACCTCAGCCCCATAGCCCTTGGTGGCTGCAACCTTGGCGGCAGGTGCGGTATGAGGCATCACGATAGTTGCCTTGACCCCGAAAGCGGTAGCTGCGTATGCGACTCCCTGTGCGTGATTGCCTGCAGAGGATGCGATGACTCCGCGCTCTTTCTCTTCCTGGGTGAGACTGACCACTTTGTTGTAAGCGCCCCTGAGCTTGAAGGAGCCTGTCTTCTGTTTATTTTCGCATTTGAGATAAAGTCTGCAGCCGCATGCCTCTGAAAATGTATCAGTGTAGAAGAGGGGAGTCCTCCTGGTCACTCCTTTGAGATTCTGCTGTGCTTCCCATACTTCCTTTAAAGTTACTTCCATAATAATAAATCCTCCTTAAAATTTCGTTTGTTTTTTCGATAAAATAAAAAAATCTTCCATCCTTATAAATACACCTAAGTATATTTATAAGGACGAAAGATTACTTCCGCGGTACCACCTTAATTGCAACAAAAAAGTTGCCTCTTTGTTCAGGTCGACATTGACAATCCTGCTTTACATGAGACTGACGCTGTGAACCCTAACCATATATCGCTGGTGCACGTCTTTGTTTAATCGGCATGCGCCTTTCAACTCAGAAGCTAAGAGTGATTATTTTATATTCCCGTTAACACCGGCTCTCAGCACCGCCGGCTCTCTGTGGTTAATTGAGGGATTATTTTTCTCTCTATCATCACTTGAATATTCAAAATTTTGTATTGATATTGATTATAAAGCCCCAAATCGGAGCTGTCAATTGATGTTTTTTAATATTTTTATCTAACGGGCAGTGCCAGCCTGGTTCAGGAGGATAGTTCCTGTGTAGTAATAATCCTTTGGGCAGCGCTTCTGAGCTTCGCTGTCGAAGATGAATTCGCTGGGGATTCCTGCATGCTCAGCCGCTAGGGAGCAGTGGCACAGGGCTGCCCCCATGTCGATTCTATTCATCTTTCGGTACCCGATCGATTTGATGAAGCCCAGCTTCACGCAGTAAAAATCTAGTCTGCCTGTGTCCGGGACCATGTACCAGGGCTGACCGTTTGTTGCGGAAGGAGCAAGACGGACGCTGTCCATTATATCTGTAACTGCATCGAACGAGTCGATATCCTCCATGAGTTCGGAGAGGTCGGCAATCTCGGGAAGCGGCTTCCTCTTGAACTCTGAAGGTTCCGTCCTGTGAAGCGGTTCCGCAGGCCTTCCGAATGCCAGGACAATGACATATTCAAGCTCGGACATACTCCTTGCTTCCTTCGACGGCAGCGCCATTCCGACATAACAGCTCCCGTATCCTTTGGATGAAAGGAAGAGGTCGATCTGCTGCAGCAGGAAACCTGCGTTTTCCAGATAGCCTTCCCTTGGCTCGGAGGTCATCATGAGGTAGTGGGGCGACCTTACCGGGAGGAATACATTGATCTCATCCTTGGATACGACCTGGATCTCCTTCTTTATCTCTTTGTGCAGTGGTTCGGCTTTTCCAACAAACTCAAGTATTTCGGAAATTGCCCTGATATCCAGCGGTCTATCATCATATTGCCTCACGGACTTTCTTTTCGATATGTAATCATATAATTCAACGGGTATCATTTGCGCATACTTCCTTTCGGAGAATTATTTGAGATTTTCT
Organism: Bacillota bacterium; assembly: GCA_017861315.1. GTDB lineage: Bacteria > Bacillota > Clostridia > Clostridiales > Clostridiaceae > UBA699. The sequence continues at coordinate 8,522 of JAGFXP010000007.1, forward strand.
TCACTTTAAATTATAGTGTACATGCCTGCCGGAATGCAATTATAAATGGTTTTTTTCCGGCATCTGGTGAATCTGCTGATGAACCGTCCCCAAACTTCGGCGAACATAAATTCGGCAGCACTTTTAGCTTCCCGAATTTTGTGTTATAATCTGAAAAGGAATTTTAATGAATCACGCAATACAATAGGAGGACATATATGGGAACTGATAAACACAACGTCCAGTCTTATGATGTTACGTCCTTGACTTCCCTCGAGAAGCTTGAGCCTGTGAGGGTGAGGCCTGGCATGTACATAGGCTCCACGGGAGCAAAAGGTCTGCATCACTGCATATGGGAAATATTAGACAATGCTATAGACGAGATTTCAAACGGCTACGGCGACAAGGCTACTGTAATCCTGAATAAGGACAACAGCGTCACCGTAATAGACAACGGCAGGGGAATACCCACGGGTATGCATCCGACAAAAAAGAAGACCGGAGTAGAGATGGTATTCACTGAGCTCCACACCGGAGGAAAGTTCGACAACACGGTATACAAGACCTCGGGAGGACTGCATGGGGTAGGAGCCTCCGTTGTAAATGCGCTGTCGGAGTGGATGGTTGTAGAGGTTTTCCAGAACGGGAAGCACTACAGGCAGCGGTTCGAATATGCCATGGACAAGGAGCTCAAGAAAAGGATGCCCGGAACTGCGGTCACTCCTCTTGAAGTCATAGGGGACACCGACAAGACAGGGACCAAGATCACCTATAAGGCCGACAAGGAGATCTTCAGCCACATAGAGTACAAGTTCGACGTCATAGACGAGAGGCTTCAGGAGCTGGCATTCCAGAACAAGGGGATGAGGCTTGAGCTAATAGACAGGAGGAAGGAAGAGGAAGTCAGTAAGGAATACTTTTCCGAAAGAGGACTCCTGGATTTCATAGATTACCTGAACGAAAGCAAGACGCCTATACACCCCGTTCCGATACTCTTCGAAGGAGAGAGGGAGGTTAACGGAGTCAGCATGTACGGCGAGGTTTGCATCCAGTTCACGGACTCCACAACGGAATACATAGCGAGCTATGTAAACAACATACCTACCACCGAATCCGGAACCCACGAGTCAGGCTTCAAGACAGGCATGACCAGGGCTTTCAAAGACTGGGCAAAGAAGCTCAACATCCTCAAGGAGAAGGACACGGAATTCGAAGGCGACGACCTCAGGGAAGGCATGACTGCAATCGTCAGGATAAAGATCAGCAACCCTATATTCGAAGGTCAGACAAAGACTAAACTCGGGAACAACGAAGCCTACACGATGATGAACGACCTTTCCTACAGCAGGTTCTACGCATGGATAGAGGACAACAGGGACACCGCTGCCAACATAATCAACAATGCCATGGATGCCGCCCTCAGGAGAGAGAAGATAAAGAAGATCAACGACGCAGAGAGGAAGAAGATAGGCAGGGGCGCCGCGCCGCTGGCGGGGAAAATTGCCGTATGCACACTGAAGGATCCGAGTGTCTGCGAATTCATAGTGGTTGAGGGAGATTCCGCAGGCGGTTCCGCGAAGCAGGCCAGGGACAGGCGGTTCCAGACCATAATGCCTTCGAAGGGAAAAATAATGAACACCGAAAAGCAGAAGCTGGAAAATGTCCTCGGCAGCGAGGAGCTTAAGATATTCAACACCGCAGTCGGGACCGGGGTCCTTGACAACTACGAAGAGAATGACCTCAAGTACGACAAGATAATAATAATGAGCGACGCCGACGTCGACGGATACCATATAAGGACGCTGTGGATGACATACATCTACAGGTACATGAGGCCTCTCATAGCAAACGGGCACCTGTACATGGCCATGCCTCCGCTTTACAAGGTATACAGGCACACGAAGGGCGAGGACGTAGTGAAATACGCCTACAGCGACGACGACCTGGACAAGGTCAGGAAGGAAGTGGGCAAAGGGCACCTCATCCAGAGGTACAAGGGGCTTGGAGAGATGAATCCGGACCAGCTCTGGGAGACCACCCTGAATCCTGAAAGCAGAACCCTGCAGCAGATAACCATAGACGACGCGGCAAAGGCCGAAAGGATGGTATCGCTGCTCATGGGAGACGTGGTTCAGCCGCGAAAGAACTATCTTTACAAATACGCTGAGTTTTAATTTGGGAGGGCAAAAATGGCAAAAAAGAATAACATTCCAAAGGATTTCAATATAGTCAAGACGCCTCTCGAAGAGGCTATGCCGGACAACTACCTTCCCTATGCAGTAGAGGTCGCAAAGGACAGGGCTCTTCCTGATGTAAGGGACGGCATGAAACCGGTCCACAGGAGGATACTCTACGGGGCATACATGCTGAAGGCATTCCCGGACAAGCCTTACTTCAAATCTGCTAGAATCGTCGGCGACATACTGGGAAAATACCATCCTCACGGTGACACTTCCGTATATGATGCGATGGTAATCCTGGCGCAGGATTTCGCTACGAGGAAGCCGCTCATAGACGGTCACGGGAACTGGGGAAGCCAGGACGGAGACAACGCTGCGGCCATGCGTTACACGGAGGCAAGGCTCACACCCATAGCGCTTGAAATGCTGAAGGATATTGAAAAAGGCGTTGTAGACATGGTCGACAACTACTCCGGTTCAGAGCTGGAGCCTTCCGTGCTGCCTGCAAAGTATCCGAACCTGCTGGTAAACGGAACCTTCGGCATAGCCGTAGGCCTGGCAACCAACATACCGCCTCACAACCTTGTCGAGGTAATAGATGCCGAACTGGCATACATAGACAACAACGATATAAATACACAGGAGCTCATGAAGTACATAAAGGGGCCGGATCTACCGACGGGAGGGATAATCATCGGCAAAAACTCAATGCTGTCCGCCTACGAGACGGGAGAGGGGAAGGTCACTCTCAGGGCGAAGACCTCCCTGGAAAAGCTTGAAAACGGAAAGCCGGGGATAGTCATAACCGAATTCCCTTACAGGAAAAGCAAGGCAAAGCTCCTGCAGACCATATCCGAAATGACTGCAGACAAGAGGCACGCCAAGGTTCTTGAGCCGATCTCAGACATCAGGGACGAATCCGACAGGGACGGAATCAGAGCTGTAATCGAGTTTAAGAAATCCGTAGACAGGGATACTGCCGAGAGGGTGCTCAAGTACCTCTTCAAGAAGACCGACCTGCAGAGCAACCTGTCCTTCAACATGGTGGCGCTTGCGGAAGGGAAGCCTCAGACGCTCGGACTTAAGGCCATACTCGGCCATTACCTGAAGCACCAGAAGGAAGTAGTCACGAGGAGGACGCAGAGGGAGCTTGAAACAGCCCAAAAGAGGTTCCATATAGTGGAGGGCTTCATAAAGGCCATCGGGTTGATGGATGAGATCATAAAGCTCATAAGGGCGTCAAAATCCAAAAAGGATGCCTCTAACAACCTGGTGGAAAAATTCGGTTTCACCGAGCTGCAGGCCGAAGCCATACTGGAACTGATGCTCTACAGGCTGACCGGTCTTGAAATATCTGCCTTTGAAAAGGAACACAAGGAGCTGGCAAAACTCATAAAGAAGCTGACAAAAATACTCGAAGACGAGAAGGAGCTCCTGAAGGTCATAAAAACAGAGCTCACAGAGGTCAGGGACAAATTCGGTGACAACAGGAGGACCATGATCGTCGAGGATGACGAGGAGGCCAAGATTGACATTGAGGAGATAATACCTTTCGAGGATGTCATAGTGACTCTTTCAAACGAAGGCTTCATAAAAAGGGTCCCTCTCAAGACCTACAACAGGTCAAACGCAGAGGTTGAGGACATAGAGCACAGGGAGGGAGACTTCAACAGATTCCTCTTGAATTCGAACACAAAGGATACCGTCATGGTATTCACAGACAGCGGTAGCATGTACCAGATCAGGGGCGCGAACATACCTGAACAGAAGTGGAAAGACAAGGGCGAAAGGCTGGACATGCTCATCAAGGGGCTCGACCTGAACCAGGAAAAGATTGTCGGTGCATTCTCGATCGAAAGCACCGCTCTTCAGAAGGACTTTATATTCTTCACAAGCACTGGCTGCATGAAAAAATCAGGCCTGGACAAATTCAGCACGAACTATACAAAACTCATGGCCGTCAAACTGAAGGACGACGAGAAGCTGGTTGCAGTCAAGCTGGCCGATGTGGAGAGGGAGGAAGCCTTCATCAAATTCACCACCGAGCTTGGAATGGAATTCACGGTGGAGGAGCCGCAGCTTGAATCAGCTGACAGGAACATAGCGAGCATTCAGCTCGTAACAACCTCCGCTGAGAACAGGATAAGGTCTGCGGACTTCACTGCCGAATACAACTACGGGAATTTCTTTGTCAACATAGGCAAGGACGGCATGATGAGGACCGCAGAAACAAGGGATTCAAAATGCAGCTTCAGCGAAGCATGCAGTTCTGGCAGCAGGCTGCTGCTTTTCCAGGACAACGGACTGGTGCTGTCAATACCTGCATACATGATCCAGAACATCGGCGAACGCGGCATGAATATGTCGAAGCTTTTCGAAGGGGTGGAGCTCAACAGGATACTTAAGGTGGTCTGCGTCGACGATTTCAGCGCGGATAAATATCTCTACTTTGTTTCTTCAAAGGGCATGGTCAAGAAGACGGCGCTGGATGAATTCCAGGGAGACGCCATGACCTCCGCCGCATACAAATTCAAGACGGAGCAGGACAGCCTTGTTGGTGTTGAGCTCGGAGGCAATGCTGACGACCTGCTAATCATAACAAGAAAAGGGATGAGCATACTCTTCAGCCTCGACAGCGTCAACCCTATGGGAAGGATTGCGTCAGGCGTGACGGCAATATCCCTCGGTGAGGATGACCAGGTAATCTACGAAATGGTGGCAGAATCCGTACAGGACAAGGCGGGAAGCCTGAAACTCACCTCAAAGAAAGGTATGGATGCGGAAATCAGGTTAGCCGACTTCAGGCGACAGAACAGGGCCGGAAAAGGCAAGAATATATTCCTTATTGTCTTTGAGGACTTCATAAAGGATATCAAGTACAAGAGCAGATAGTATATAATTTGTTGATGCAGGGCTGCTGCAGAGTGAAAATTTTCAGAAATTGACAATAAATGCTTCAGATGTTATACTTTAATAGCAAGAATATTCAGAAAAATAGAAGGGGGATAGGGTATGGAATCTCATAAATTCTATGTTTTGCCTGAACTCAGATTTGGATACAGCGCGCTTGAACCGTTTCTGTCAGAGGAGCTGATGAGACTACACCACGACAAGCACCATGCAGCCTATGTCAAGGGCGCAAATGCAGTCCTTGAGAAGATGGATGCCTCAAAGGCCGGCAATATGGATTTCGACGCAAAGGCTTTATTCAAGGAGCTGTCCTTTCACATAGGAGGACAGAAGCTCCACAGTCTGTTCTGGGAGAACCTTGCACCTGCAGGTAACGGCGGAGGAGGAAAACCTGATGGCGGTATTGCTGCAGCTATAGACGAGGAATTCGGATCGTTCGAGCGCTTCAAGAAGATTTTTTCACAGACTGCCAACAGCGTGGAAGGCTCAGGCTGGGCAGCGCTTGCATTCTGTTTTGAAACTCAAAGGCCTATCATCATGCAAATAGAGAAGCACAATACGAACGTCTATCCGGAATGCATGATACTTTTGGTCCTTGATGTATGGGAGCATGCATACTATCTGGATTACAAGAATGACAGGACGAAGTTCGTGGAGGCTTTCTGGAATATCGTCAACTGGTCCGAAGTTAACAAGAGATTCGGAGAGGTTTAAAGGAATAGGATAATAAAGAATCGGATAATGGGTTGCCTAACAGTTGAAAGACTATCAGGCGACCTGTTTATTTGGGATGAAAGAGGTAATACGTGCTATAATAAAAAAAACGAATTGTCCGGGGGAGTGGCGATGAGAAAGACAACATTGAAAAACGGAATGAAGCTTATTTATGAGAAAAGGGATGCAAACATTGCATCCTTCTGCATCGCGTTGGACGCCGGGGCTCTCAGGGAGCAGGGCGGATTCCTGTCCGGGACGGCCCATGCCCTGGAGCACATGCTCTACAAGGGAACAAAAACCCGCAGCGAGGAAGAAATAAACCGCATCAGCGACGAGATATTCGGATTCAGCAATGCTATGACAAACTATCCCTATGTCATATACTATGGGACAACCCTGTCAGGCAATATTGAAAAAGGGCTGGAGCTATATTCCGATATTCTCCTGAACCCTGCCCTTGAGGAGGATGGGTTCAGGGAGGAGATGAGCATAATATCAGAGGAGCTAAGGGAATGGTCTGAAGACCTGTCTCAGCTTTGCGAGGACAAGCTGTTCCGGAACTGCTTCAGGAGCAGGAGGATCGGGGAAAGGATAATCGGGTCGCAGGACACGATTGCCGCCCTTAGCATGGATGAGCTAAGGAGATTCTACAGGAAGCACTACATGCCCCAGAACTGCGTCTTGGCAGTCGTTACGCCGGACAGCTTCGAGGACACTCGGGAACTAGCCGAAAAATACTTCGGTGGATGGGAAAAGGGCTTGGAGCTGTGCTTGAGCACCTGCTGCGAGGAAAACGAAGAGGGTGTGTTCGTTGAGCAAGCAGGGAATATGGAAGGGGCGAAGATAGAGTACTGCTTCCCGATCCACGGGCTGAGCCTCGAGGAGGAGAAGGCGCTCAGCGTTTTCAGCTACCATTTCGGCGAAGGGGTCACAAGCATCCTGTACGAAGAGATCAGGACCAAGAGAGGCCTGGCATACGATGTGTCATGCAGGCTTAGGAAGGAAAACGGCATAAAGCTCCTTACAGTAAATGTAAGCACCGCCAGGGAAAACGTGGACAGGGTTACAGGGATAATAGACGGCATAATCGGAGGGATAATAAGTGGAGAGGCTTACAATCCGGATCCTTTGCAGCTCAGGAGGGCGGAGGATATGCTCAAGATCCGAAGGGAGCTGCTGCTGGAAAAGTCGGTTCAGCTCGCAAAGGAGCTTTCGACCTTCGAGCTGATGTACGGGTCCTGCGGGAAGGTCTACTCCGAGTTTGACGGCATAGGAGACCTTGAGCCCGGATTCGTAAAGAGGGCTGCTGCAAGGGTACTAAAGAACAGGTCCGTGCAGATACTGATATAGGCTTCCTGCATTTGACAGCGTTCAAAAAAAGCAGTATCATATTTATTGGCATATGCCATTAAATACACATAAGAGTAAGGGGAGAATATTATGTCAGATTGCAACACATGTCCATCAAGCGAAGGCTGCAAAAAAGACAAGGATCAGTGCATGATAGAGAGCAATCCTTTGAACAACGTAAAGAATGTTATAGCTGTAATGAGCGGAAAAGGCGGAGTTGGAAAATCGAGCATATCCGTGATGATAGCAAAGCAGCTTAACCAGTTCGGCTTCAAGGTAGGGATACTGGATGCCGACATAACGGGGCCAAGTGTTCCCAGGCTCCTAGGACTCAGGGATGTTAAGGCTTTCGGTACAGAGGAGCTCTTATATCCGGTAGAGACTGAAGACGGAATCAAAGTTATGTCACTCAACTTCCTGGTTGAGGATGAGAGCGACCCTGTTATATGGAGGGGGCCTGTCATAGGGGGAATGGTTAAACAGTTCTGGACAGACGTGCTGTGGGAAGACCTCGACTACCTTGTAATAGACATGCCGCCTGGAACAGGCGACGTCGCTCTCACAGCGATGCAGTCCATTCCAATAGACGGAATTGTCATGGTATCGGTGCCTCAGGACATGGTTTCAATGATCGTTGCGAAGGCTGTCAACATGGCCAAGAAGATGGATATCAGCATCCTGGGAGTAATAGAGAACATGAGCTACATCATGTGCCCTGACTGCGATAAGAAAATCCAGCTTTTCGACGGCGAGAACACGGAGCAGTTCCTTAAAGACAACGACCTTGTCCTTCTGGGAGAGCTGCCTATGATGAACTCGGTATCAACAATATCAAGCACAGGCTACAGCAGTTCAAAGGGACAGCTGTGGGACATGTTCAATCCTACAGTCATGAATATAATAAAGAGACTGGCAGAGGTAAAATAATGCCGAGACCGACGAGATACAGGAAGGTGGAATTCTTTCCTGAAGAAACGTATTTTGTCCCTCTGGGAAAGCCGAAATGCGAGCTTTCCGAGGTTGTCCTGAAGGTGGAGGAGCTTGAGGCCATGAGGCTCAAAGATATCGAGGAGCTCAGCCAGGAAGAATGCGCGCAGAAAATGCAGATTTCCAGGCAGACCTTCCAGAACATCATAGACAGCGCACGGAAAAAGGTGGCTATGGCTCTTACAGCCGGGAATGCCATCAGGATAGGCGGTGGAAGCTTCAGGCCTCATTACTGCCGATTCATGTGCCGGGACTGCGGCGCCGAATATGAGATAAACTACGAGAAGGACAAGTATGCATGTCCCGAATGCGGTTCTGAACATGTCATGTGCAGCAAAAAAGCAGGGAACTGCAAAAAATGGTGCAAGGAAGAGGCGGAATAGTTAAAGGCATGCAGCAAGGGATAATCCCTGCCGCATGCCTTGTTTTTATATTTAGGCCTGCCTGCCCACAGCTGCCAGGTAGACGGTGAATTCCTCTTTTCCGTCCACGCCGATCAGCTCGTCCATCCTGTCCTGGTCATAGGCTGCCACTGCGCATACCCCTGCGCCGATGGCTTCTGCAGCAAGGTAAAGGTTCTGGCAGATATGTCCGGCGTCAATTGCTATCTGTTTGACAGCCGCATGCTCATACCTCCATTCTGTCCGGTATGGCACTGCAGCCCATACGAAGGTCAGGGCGCTGGCTGCAATGAATTTCTGGTTCAGCGTCGCGTCATCGAGCCTCTCGCTCATGTCTGGAATCCCGCCAAGGAAGACGAGCTTGTGCTCCAGAGGGAGGTACCTGTAAAGACCCGCATCAAGGCCCTGCACGTTCTGGGCTATGATATATGTTTCGAACGGATGCCTCGCTCCTGCGGAAGGTACAGTTCGGAGGGTTGCATAGCCGCTGTTGACAATCTTTTTCACACCCTGGGTGCTCCAAAGCATGAAGGACAGCTCGTTGAAGGAAATCTGCCCTTCGGAGAACTTCCTCCTGCTCTTCCTGCCCTTGAGAGTATCAAGGAAGCTTGCCTTGAATCCTTCAAAATCACCCGCGGGGCACAGGTCGATCAATAAATCCGATTCTTTGCATGGTTTCTGGACGTCCGGCTGCGGAAGCTCTTTGTCCTGGTCAGTTTTGACGTCGTAAAGCTCACGGAGGGTATTCGCTTTCAATATCTCCCTATAGTCTTCTCTTGTCATCATGTTACTTCACTGCCTTTCTCAAAGATTTATATGCTATAATTATATCATAAAACAAAAAACAAAAATATTTATGCTATAATTAGCTTGAAAATTTGATGCTGCGAGGGATAATTCTTGGAAAAATGGATGATGAAAAACATAAAGTTCGATGCCGGCGCTCTGGCTCGGGAATTGAATATAAGCGAAATTACAGCCAGGCTTCTGGTCAACCGCGGGATAAGGAATGCGGCGGAGGCCCGCTCTTTCCTGCACCCAGAACTTAGCCAGATGAACAGCCCCAGGGCGATGAAGGACCTGGAGAAAGGCGTCAGGCTTATAAAAAGGGATATTGAAGAGAAAAGGAAGGTCATGATAGTCGGCGATTACGACGTGGACGGGGTGGTCAGCACATACATACTGTTCACCGCCCTTGAGAGGTGCGGCGCAGACGTATGCTACGAGATTCCCCACAGGATAAGCGACGGATATGGGATAAACAAATCGATAATTGACAAGGCGGCAGAGCAGGGCGTGAACACCATAATAACCTGCGACAACGGCATATCTGCTCTGGAGGCTATCAGATACGCAAAGGACTTGGGCATGGATTTCATCGTGACCGACCACCACGACGTGCCTCCTTTCGCGGAAGGTGATATGGCTGCGGATGCGGTGGTAAACCCGAAGCAAAAGGACTGCGGCTACCCATTCAAGCTCCTGTGCGGAGCAGGGGTGGCCTTCAAATTCGTCCAGGTGCTCTTCGAGGAAATGGGAATCGATTCTGCCGAAGCCCTGAGATACGTGCACATACTGGCCATAGCAACGGTCTGCGATGTGGTGGACCTTACAGGGGAGAACAGGATAATCGTCAAGACCGGACTCGCAGAGATGCCAGAAACAGACAACCTGGGGCTGCAGGAGCTAATCCGGATTTCCAACCTGGAAGGCAAGGCCATCACGACCTATTCGCTGGGATTTGTTATCGGGCCGTGCATAAACGCATCCGGAAGGCTTGACTGGGCTAAAAAAGGAGTGGAGCTGCTCCTCGCCAAGGACAGGAGTACGGCTGAGAAGCTTGCGAAAGAACTTTACGAGCTCAACAAGGACAGGAAGGACATGACCGTGAACGGCACCGCGGAGGTGATAGAGCAAATAGAGCAGGAAGACCTCCTCAAGCACAGCGTCATCGTTGTGTACAACGGCGGAATCCACGAAAGCATAGCGGGCATAATTGCGGGCAGGCTCAAGGAGAGGTACAGCAGGCCGGCCATAATGCTGACCTCCGGGAAAGAGGGCGCCAAAGGCTCGGGCAGAAGCATAGACGGCTACAACATGTTCGAGGAGCTGTCGAGGTGCAGGGATATACTCGGGAAATTCGGCGGGCATCCCATGGCGGCAGGACTTTCAATCGAGGAATGCAATATAGTGACGCTGAGGGAGATGCTCAATGAAAACTCAGCTCTGCTTCTCGAGGAGCTTGTGCCTAAGGTATCCATCGATATGCAGCTTCCTCTCGACAAGGCTACAATGGACCTTGCAGAAGAGATTGCGTGCCTGGAGCCGTTCGGTACCGGGAATCCGAAACCTGTGTTCGCCGACCGTGGCGTGAGGATACACAGCGCCAAAATCATAGGCGCAAACAAGAACGTTCTGAAGCTTTCGCTGAAAACCGCCAGGGGGAACACTCTGAGCGGAGTGTGCTTCGGGAATGTCGAGGGATTCGCGAAAATCATCGAGGACAAATTGGGGGAGGGCGCTGCAGCCAGGCTGCAGGAAAGGGGCCTCGCCGGAGCGGAGCTGAACCTGGAGCTTGACCTTGCCTTCAACGTGGATATAAACGAATATATGGGCAGCAGGAGCGTACAGCTTAACGTAAAGAATTTCAGAAAACAGTAGATATGGAGGGGCATTATCTTGAAAAAAATCATCATGACTGGCGGAGGCTCTGCAGGGCACGTTACGCCTAACATAGCACTTTTCCCTGAGCTTAAGAGGCTTGGATACACCATCGAGTATATAGGATCGAAGAACGGAATCGAGAAGGAGATAATCGGGAGGGAGAACATAAAGTATTTCGGAATTTCCAGCGGAAAGCTAAGGAGATACATCGACATAAAGAACATCTCGGATCCGTTCAAGGTGGTCAAGGGAGTCATGGAAGCTTTCCTGATAATCCGCAAGGAGAAGCCCGACATAGTCTTCTCTAAGGGAGGCTTCGTCTCCGTGCCCGTGGTAATTGCGGCTTACATGAACCGAGTTCCTGTTATTGCCCATGAATCGGATATTACTCCGGGGCTGGCAAACAGGATATCAATGCCTTACTGCACAAAGATATGCGTGACGTTTCCCGAGTCGCTGATTGAAATCCCTGGGAACAAGGGGGTGCTTACAGGCACGCCTATAAGGAAGGATATACTCAGAGGCAGCGCCGAAAAGGGCAGAGAGTTCTGCGGCTTTGAGGGCGGCAAGCCTTGCATCCTTGTCATAGGCGGCAGTCTCGGCTCGAAGGTGATAAACGACAATGTCAGGGAGTGCCTGCCGCAGCTGCTGGAGAAATACTGCGTCGCGCACATTTGCGGCAAGGGCAACGTGGAAGCCAGCCTGGAGGGCTTGAAGGGGTACAAGCAGTTTGAGTACGTTTCAGGTGAGCTCAGGGATATTTTCGCTGCGGCTGACATGGTTATATCGAGGGCCGGTGCCAACGCGATTTTCGAGCTTCTTGCGCTGAAAAAGCCAAACCTCCTGATTCCCCTTTCGAAAAAATCCAGCAGGGGCGACCAGATACTGAATGCAGAGTCATTCAGGAGAAGCGGGTACAGCCTGGTGCTGGAGGAGGAGGCCCTTAACAAGGATTCCCTGCTGACCGGGCTGGACGAGCTTTATGCAGAAAAGGACAGGTTCATAGCAAAGATGGAATCAAGCCCGGTTAAGGACGGGGTGGAAGAAATTATCAAAATGATTGGTATATATTCAAAATGATATAAATTCTGCAAGAAATCCTAATATTTTTTATAAAAATAAAAGGATTTTGAGCGTTCGCGTAGAATATTATATATAGCTGTGGAAAATGCAGCGTTTGCCCCGGAAAAAAGAAAAATATGAATTTACAGAATTTAAAATTTGGTGTATATTTATTGTGCGGAATAAATATGCATGAAACATTTGTTTCGGGCAGATAGAAAATTAAATGATTTGATTCAAAATGGTTTATTGTGACTATAAAGTAAAATCTGATTATGAATAACAATAATTGGATTGCTTTGTATGTTTTTTATTGTGGCAGTGAATTTAAATGATTAAGATTACTATGAGGGGTATATTTGAATTACGATGTTCACGCTGCTGATATGCAAAGTCTTTATGGTTTTAATAAAAATAGAATTCTAAGAAAGAAGGGAAACATTTTATGGGAAAAATGAAGACAATGGACGGAAACACCGCTGCAGCTTATATCTCTTATGCATTTACTGACGTAGCAGCAATATTCCCAATAACTCCATCATCACCAATGGCTGAACACGTTGATGAATGGGTAGCACAGGGGAAACTCAACATTTTCGGACAGAAGGTTAAAGTTATGGAGATGCAGTCAGAAGCAGGAGCAGCTGGTGCTGTTCACGGTTCACTGCAGAGTGGTGCTTTGACAACAACTTACACTGCATCACAGGGACTTCTCCTTATGATCCCTAACATGTACAAAATTGCCGGAGAACTTTTACCTGGAGTATTCCACGTATCAGCTAGAGCTCTTGCTGCAAACTCACTTAACATATTCGGAGACCATCAGGACGTTATGGCATGCAGACAGACTGGATTCGCTCTTCTTGCAGAAAGCAGCGTTCAGCAGGTTATGGACCTTTCAGCAGTAGCTCACTTGACAGCAATAAAGTCAAGAGTTCCATTCCTTAACTTCTTCGACGGCTTCAGAACTTCACACGAAGTACAGAAGATAGAAACTCTAGATTATGCAGACCTTGCAAAATTGGTTGACTACGATGCCGTAGACGCATTCAGAAGAAGAGGATTGAATCCTGATCATCCATGTGTCAGAGGTACAGCTCAGAATCCAGATATCTACTTCCAGGAAAGAGAAGTTGTTAACAGCTACTACGACACTCTTCCAGACATGGTTGAAGAATGCATGGGAGAAATGACAAAGCTTACTGGCAGAGAGTACCACCTGTTCAACTATTACGGAGCACCTGATGCTGACAGAATGATAATCGCTATGGGATCAGTATGCGATGCTATAGAAGAAACTATCGATTATCTGAATGCTAAAGGCGAAAAAGTTGGTCTTTTGAACGTTCACCTTTACAGACCATTCTCATTAAAACACTTCTTCAAATATATCCCTAAGACAGTTAATAAAATAGCTGTATTAGACAGAACTAAAGAAATCGGTTCAATCGGAGAACCATTGTTCTTAGACGTTAAGAATGCATACTATGGCAAAGAAAACGCTCCTGTGATTGTCGGCGGAAGATACGGATTAGGATCAAAAGACGTAGTTCCAGGCCACATAGCTGTTGTATACGACAACCTGAAAGCTGAAACTCCAAAGGACGGCTTCACAATCAGCATAGTAGACGACGTTACAAACTTATCACTTCCGCTTGGAGAAGATATAGACACAACTCCAGCTGGAACAATAGCATGTAAGTTCTGGGGTCTCGGAGCAGACGGTACTGTTGGCGCAAACAAGAGCGCTATAAAGATCATAGGCGACAAGACTGACTTGTACGCTCAGGCTTACTTTGCATATGACTCAAAGAAGTCAGGCGGTATAACAGTTTCACACTTAAGGTTCGGAAAGAGCCCTATAAAATCCCCATACCTTGTTAACAAGGCTGATTATGTTGCATGCCACAACCAGTCATACGTTTACAAATACAACGTACTTGAAGGACTGAAAAAGGGCGGCAAGTTCATGCTTAACTGCGTATGGACACCAGAAGAATTAGACGAGAAATTGCCTGCATTCATGAAGAGATTCATAGCTGAAAACAACGTAGAATTCTACACGCTGGACGCTGTTAAGATAGCTCAGGAAATCGGCTTGGGCGGAAGAATCAACATGATAATGCAGTCCGCATTCTTCAAGCTTTCCAACGTAATTCCTTTGGAAACAGCTCTCGCATACCTTAAGGAAGAAGTTGTTAAGTCCTACGGCAAAAAAGGACAGAAGATCGTTGACATGAACAACGCAGCTATCGACATGGGCGTTGAAGCAATAGTCAAGATCGACGTTCCGGCATCATGGAAAGACGCTGTAGACGCTGTAACTGAAGAAGCAAAAGTTCCTGAGTTCATAAATAAAATAGTTGTTCCTATGAACAGACAGGAAGGCGACAAGCTCCCAGTAAGCGCATTCGTTGGTATGGAAGACGGAACATTCCCATGCGGAACATCTGCTTACGAGAAGAGGGGTGTTGCTATAGAAGTTCCTGAATGGCTGGCAGACAAGTGCATACAGTGTAACCAGTGTTCATATGTATGTCCACATGCTTCAATAAGACCAGTTCTCGCTACAGATGAAGAAGTTGCCAACGCTCCTGAAGGATTTGTTGTTAAACCTGCTACAGGCGCTAAGGGACTCAACTTCAGAAAAAAGCGTTGGTCATGAAGCCGCTTGAAACTCAGCTTGATGAAGCAGCTAAATGGGATTACGCAGTAGCGTTACCAGTAAAAGCAAACCCAATGAACAAAAACACAGTTAAGGGAAGCCAGTTCGAAGAGCCAATGTTCGAGTTCTCAGGAGCTTGCTCAGGCTGCGGAGAAACTCCATACGCTAAACTTATAACTCAGCTTTACGGCGACAGAATGATGGTAGCTAACGCTACAGGCTGTTCATCAATCTGGGGAGCATCAGCACCTTCAATGCCTTACTGCAAGAACCAGAAGGGACACGGTCCGGCATGGGCTAACTCATTGTTCGAAGACAATGCAGAGTTCGGTCTTGGAATGTACCTTGGAGTAAAACAGATGAGAGACAGACTCGCTATGGACATTGCTTCAGTGATGAACCTTGACATAAGCGAACAGTTAGCAAAATGCTCAGCAATCACTTTCGAGTGCACAGATGCTGAGATGGAAGGCTTAAGCATAAGCCCAGAATTAGCTGCAGCATTCAGGGAATGGCTGGCTAACAAAGAAGTCGGAGAAGGCACAAGAGAAAGAGCTGACAAGATCATCGCTTTACTTGAGGCTGAAAAAGGAAACGAAGTTGTACTGAACGAAATATACAAGAACAAGGACTTCCTTGTTAAGAGATCACAGTGGATCTTCGGCGGAGACGGCTGGGCTTACGATATCGGCTACGGCGGATTAGACCACGTATTGGCTACAGGAGAAGACGTTAACGTATTTGTATTCGATACTGAAGTTTACTCAAATACAGGCGGACAGTCTTCAAAAGCTACACCAACCGCTGCTATAGCTAAATTCGCAGCATCAGGTAAAAAGACAAAGAAGAAAGACCTCGGAATGATGGCAATGAGCTACGGCTACGTTTATGTTGCACAGATTTCAATGGGAGCCGACAAGAACCAGACATTGAAAGCTATTGCAGAAGCAGAAGCTTATCCAGGTCCATCACTCATAATCGCTTACGCTCCATGCATCAACCATGGAATAAAAGCAGGCATGGGCATGACTCAGAACGAAATGAAGAAAGCTGTCGATTGCGGATACTGGGCAATGTACAGATTCAATCCAACTCTTAAAGAAGAAGGAAAGAATCCGTTCACATTAGACTCAAAAGAGCCTACAGCAAGCTTCAGAGAATACCTGATGGGCGAAGTAAGATACGCTTCACTTGCAGCTCAGTTCCCAGATGCAGCAGAAGCTTTATTCGAGAAAACTGAAAAAGATGCTATGGAAAGACTTGAGAAATACAAGAAATTAGCATCAGGCGACTGCTAATCAGCATAAACCACAAACAGAGGCAGGAAACCCCAGGGTTTCCTGCCTTTCCACGTATAAGCAGCTGCTGATGATAAAATAATAAATTTGACATGTTCAGACAATTCTGATAAATTTATATCAGGAACTCTATTTGCTATCGTGACAATCGGGAGGAGGTTAAGTAGTATGGGAAGAGGCGGAGGCGGAGGCGGCGGCGGCTTCGGAGGCGGAGGCGGCTTCAGGGGAGGCGGCTTCGGAGGCAGCAGAGGCGGAGGCGGAAGAATAGGCGGCTTCGGAGGCGGACGCGGAGGCGGTTCATTTGGCGGCAGCAGCAGGCCTGGAGGAAGTTTTGGTGGCGGAAGCTATGGCGGAAGCGGCGGAGGCAGCGGATGGCTTGGGCCGTTTTTGCTCGGCAACATTCTAGGCAGGCAAAATTCCGGAGGCGGCGGCTCAACCGGCGGAGGGCCTGACAGACAGAAGGGACGCGGAGGATGCGGTTGCGGAACCATCATTATCATCCTTATGATACTGCTCATCGTCGTATTCATAATCAATTCTTTAGGTTCAGGCGGAGGTTCAGGCATAACTACATCCTCAAAACAGCGTGAGCCCCTTCCAAAAGGCTCGGTAAATGAAACAGCCTACTATACGGACGAGCTTGGCTGGATAAGGAGCAGCTCAACTCTCGAGAAAGGAATGAAGCATTTCTATGAGAAAACTGGAGTGCAGCCGTATCTGTACATAACCGATACAGTAAACGGCTCAAATTCGCCGACTCAGGCTGAACTTCAAGCCTATGCGGAAGGCCTGTATGACCAGCTGTTTACAGATGAGGCTCATCTGCTTCTTGTGTTCTTCGAGTACCAAAGCAACAGCCAGTACATGGATTACTATGTAACAGGGGTCCAGGCGAAAACCGTAATAGACACTGAGGCAGGTAACATCCTGCTTGACTATATCGACAGGTACTACATTGACAAGAGTATACCGGATGATGCCGAATTCTTCAGCAAATCCTTCAGCGACGCTGCAGACCGGATAATGGAGGTGACAACTTCCCCTTGGATACCTGTAATGATAGTGCTCGGCGCAGGGGTTGTTCTGCTGGTTGGTTTCATATGGTGGAGCAGTGCCAAGAAACAGAAGGAAATTGAGGCAAAGAGGACAGAAGAATTGCTGAATACCCCGCTGGAAAAATTCGGCGACACCGAAGCGGAGGAGCTGGCCAAAAAGTACGAGAGCGAAAGCAAAAAAGCTGACAATGATATCAATGATATCAGCGATAAAGAATAATATTTTAAGGAGGAGATACTATGGCAATACTGGAAAGGTTCAACGACATAATCAAGTCAAATATCAATGCACTTCTGGACAAGATGGAGGACCCGTCAAAAATGATCGACCAGTACCTCACCGAGATGATGGAGGATCTGGCAGAAGTCAAGCGCGAAACTGCAGGCGTTATGGCTGATGAAACCCGAACTAAGCGTCTGGTTGACGAAAACCAGTCAGAGATAGACAAATATGCAGATTTTGCTAAAAAGGCACTGATCAGCGGCAAAGAGGAAGATGCGCGCGTGTTCATAGGCAAAAAACAGCAGCTTGAATCAGCGGGCGCCGGGTTGAAGACAGCCTATGCGTCAGCACATGAAAACGCAAAGAAAATGCGCCAGATGCACGACAAACTTTCCTCTGACATCGAAGCGCTCAACGCAAGGCGCGAAATGATCAAGGCCAAAGTCTCCATAGCTAAGACACAGGAAAAATTGAACGAGGTGACTTCCGCTGTAGAAGAAACCCAGGAAGCAATGAGTGCATTCAACAGAATGGAAGCCAAGGCAAACAAAATGCTCGATGAAGCAAATGCCATGGCTGAGCTAAACGAGGAGCCTATCGATTCAGCAAAAGAGCTTGAAGAAAAATATGCGAAAGAGGGAACGCCTTCTGTTGATGACGAACTCAGCAAACTCAAGGAAGAATTAGGCCTATAGCAGCAGGCCGGGATATCTGATTTACAGATATCCCGGTTTTATTTTGGAATATTTTGGTTGCCTGCCATATCGGATATTAGTTTTCTATGAATTTTAAAAAAACCTCTTTCAAAATTCTGCAATTAAGGTTACAATTATATATAGGTTTGATACCATACATTCAAGGAGGTGAAAACTTGGTGTTCCGAGAGGACGCCAGGTATAATTTATGGATAACGAAGAATTAAAGGGCTGCGGATGCGGCTGCGGATGTTCAGATTCAGGCTGCGGAGATGACGCTGCAGAAAACAACTGCGGATGCGGATGCGGAGATGAGCATGAACACGAAGTAATGTCAGTAGATCTGGAAGATGAAGAAGGAAACATAGTATCATGTGTTATCGTTGACGGATTTGATTTTAAAGGCAGTGAATATGCCATAGTAGAAAATCCCGAGAACGGCGCTGTATATCTCTTCAAAGTGATCGGCGAAGGCGAAGAAGGGGAATTGATTGTACCTGAAGAAGATGAGTTCAATGAAGTTTCTGCTTACTACGAGGAGTTACTTGAATCTGAGTCAGAATCAGAATTAGAATAACATTAAGTCGTTGCAGTAACATGCATCGACTTTCTTATTTTAGATATGGGGGTGGCAGTATGGAGAAACTGGCGATTTTCGATGTTGATTACACTCTGACCAGCAAAGAAACCTTGGGTGAATTTTTGAAGTTTATGATAAAAAAGGATCCGAGTCTTTTTGTGCATGTGCCGAAGAGCCTTGGAGCTGCGTTCCTGTATGTGGTCGGAGTTTTCAGTGCCCAGAAGGCCAAGGAGCACTTCCTGGCTTTTGTCGACGGTATCGAAGAAGAAAAGCTGCAGGATCTGGTGAAGGAGTTCTACGAGACCAATCTGATAAATATATTCTACAGCGATGCAATAGAGATGATGAGGAAGCTAAAAGCAGAGGGCTGCAAGGTCATACTGATCTCAGCTTCTGCAGAATTCTATCTCAACGAACTTTACGGCATCGAGGAGGTCGACAAGATCATAGGGACCAAATTCAAGGTTGTTGACGGAAAGCAGACAAGGATTATCGACGGTGAGAACTGCAAGGGTGATGCGAAAGTAGTCAGGCTTATGGAATATTTGAAGGAAGAAAAAATGGATGTGGATTTCAAGAATTCTTATATGTTCTCCGACTCCCTGTCAGATTCACCTCTGTTCCATCTTGTGGGGCATCCTTACCTTATAAATTACAAGAAAAAACAGGACAAATTTGAAGTGCTTCATTGGAAATAAGGGGGATCACGATGTACGATATCGAAGGAGAATATTTTCTGATAAACGGCGAAGTTAAGCCGGTGGAGGATTTTGACGCAAAGCTGGTTACAAAAGGAAGACCTCTTTATGAGGTTATCAGGGTAATGGACGGTAAGCCGCTTTTCTACAGCGAACACATAGCGAGGCTCCACAACTCAGCCAGGCTGGCCGGAACGGAGATTCCAGTTTCCGACGGCGAGTTAAGGGCACAGGTTGCAGACCTGCTGGAGCTTAACAGGATTCGGTCCGGAAACTTTAAGATCATATTTTCTGAAAAGCAGCTATGTGTTTTCAAGGTAAGGCATAAATATCCTGACAAGATCATGTATGAAAGCGGCGTCGACACAGTTCTTTATCACGGGGAAAGGAAGAACCCTAACATCAAGGCCATAGACACTGTCTTCAGATCGGGCGCAAATGAAAAGATGATGGAAAAGAACGCTTATGAAGCGATTCTCGTGGACAAGAACGGCTTTGTGACCGAAGGGAGCAGATCGAACATATTCATGATCATGGGGGAGACGGTAATCACATCCCCTGTCGAGGATGTTCTCCCAGGCATAACAAGGGACAAGATAATTGAAATTTCAAAGAAACTCGGCTACAGGGTAATGGAAAAAAAGGTGAGTTACCTTGACCTTGAAGCCATGGACGGCCTTTTTATCTCGGGCACATCGCCGGAAGTACTCCCTATAAGGAAGGTGGACGACCTGCAGTTTGACTCTCAGGATAACAAGGTGATAAGATCAATAATGGGTGCTTATCACGAACTTGCGTTGGAAGACGCAGGCAGGTTTTCTGCCAAATAAACAGCGGAGGTGACCTTATGGGCAACGAAGAATTGAAGGTGCTAATATTCAGCGTCGGGGGACAGCTCTATGCTGCGGATATAGTCGACATAGAGAGGATACTGGCTTATCAGGAACCGGCTAGGATTCCGGAAGCGCCTGATTTCGTCGAAGGCATAATAAACCATGAAGGTACAATAATACCTGTCATGTCGCTGTCCCGGAGGTTCAACCTGGAAAAAGACGATACAAATAGCCGCGAATCAAAGATAATCCTGTCCCTGTTCGAAGGGAACAAAATAGGCATTGCCGTGGATTCGGTTGTCGAAGTCAAGACTCTTTCAGACAGGGATGTAGACGAAACTCCAGAACTCGTTTCCGGAATATCAAGAAGATATATAAAAGGGATAATCAAACTTAAGGGCAGCATGGCAATACTTATAAACCTATCTGCAATTCTAACAGAGGATGAGAAGGAACAAATCTGATTAAAGGGTGAATATTATGATTAAACAGGAGATCAGGGTGGGTATATCCGACAAGAACACTGCATTTTCTCCGGACAAAATATATACAGTGGGGCTTGGATCCTGCATAGGGATAGCTCTGTATGACAGGGAACTGAAGCTCGGGGGAATGGCGCATATCATGCTGCCTGAAAGCACGCAGTTTTCCAATGTAAGCAACCCTTTGAAGTTTGCGAATCTGGCAATCCCGTTGCTGCTTGAGGACATGCAGAAGCTGGGATCCAGGAAACAGAATATCATTGCTAAGATTGCAGGTGGCGCCTCCATGTTCAACTTTTCGGACAAGAAGATGAACATGGATGTCGGCAAAAGGAACAGCGCTGCCGTAAAGGATGTTCTCGACCGCCTGTGCATCCCTCTCATCAAGGAGGATACAGGCGGCAGCAAAGCCAGAACCATGATCCTCGATACAAAGACAGGAATTGTGTCGATAAAAACTATCGGGATGGGAGTCATAGAGATATAATGATTGAAGTGCTAGTGGTTGATGATTCAGCATTAATGAGAAGAATAATATCAGATATGATAAATCATGAGGAAAACATGCGCGTTGCAGGCACAGCAAAGGACGGAGAGGAGCTTCTGGAAAAGCTGGAGACGCTCAAGCCGGACATAATAACCCTCGACGTGGAAATGCCTAAGCTGAACGGAATAGAAGCGCTTCTTGAGATGAAGAAGAGGCGGATGGATATTCCGGTAATAATGCTGAGCAGCGTTTCCAGCAAGGGGCCTATGCTTACAATGCAGTGCCTTGAGGCAGGAGCGTTTGACTTCATTCCCAAGCCCTCCGGCGAGATTTCGCTTGACATAAGCAAGGTGAAGGCCGAGCTTGCGGAAAAAATTAATCTGGCATATGACAAGAGCATCAGCTCAAAGACTTACGGCATAATCGCTGATGAAGAATTTGGCAAACCTGAAGAAAAAAAGTCTGCAGAAAAAAATCCTGAAGCTTCCAGGAGGATAAACGCCGTGGTAATCGGGGCATCCACTGGCGGCCCAAGGGCGTTGTATGCCGTAATCACAAAGCTTCCAGAGGATCTGGGCGTGCCTGTTTTTATAGTCCAGCACATGCCTGAGGGATTCACAAAAGCTTTTGCTGACCGGCTCAATACCAACAGCAGGATGAAGGTACAGGAAGCATGCCATCTTCAGGAAGTTGAGATAAACAACGTGTACGTGGCTCCCGGAGGCTATCACATGGAGGTAAAGGCGGACAAAAAAATCCACCTTAACAAGGAGCCCAGCATCTGGGGCGTGAGACCGGCTGCTGACAGGCTGTTCTCGTCAGCTGCCGAAGTGTACGGCCCGGGACTCCTGAGCGTTGTGCTAACCGGCATGGGCAGGGATGGAGCAAAAGGCACCGAGGATGTTAAAAAAGCCGGAGGAACAACGATTTCGCAGGACAAATCAACCTGCGTAATATATGGCATGCCGAAAGCCGCATACGAGACCGGCATGGTCGATTTCGTTTCGCCGCTGGAAAAGATTTCAGAAAAGATTCTTAAATTGGTATACAGGGATGGTAGATAAACTATGGATATGGCTGATTTTGAAAGATGGGTGTTCAGGGAATTCAAAATAGACCTTTCAGCATATAAATCCAAGCAGCTTCACAGGAGGATCGAGAGCCTTATGAAAAGGTCAAAAGTAGATTCGATTGAGGCTTATATTGACCTGCTCAAAAGAGATCCTGCCCAGCAGCAGAAGTTCCTTGACTTCATCACTATAAACGTCACAGAGTTCTTCAGGAATCCAAGCGTTTTCGAAGATTTCAGGAAAAAGGTGGAGGATTACATATCGAAGGGCAACAGGCAGCTGAAGGTCTGGAGCGCCGCTTGCTCAATAGGCTCAGAGCCATACTCCATAGCCATGATGCTGGATGATATTCTCAGGGGGAAGGATTACTGGATCCTGGCCACAGATATCGACAGCACAATACTGGAACGCGCCAAACTGGGCGAATATTCAGAGCCCGAGGTGAAAAATGTCAGCAGCGAATACAAAGCGAAATATTTTACCAGGACAGGTGATGTGTTCTCGATAAAGCCGGAGCTTAAGAAAAGGGTGATCTTCAAGAAACACGACCTTATCAGGGACGAATACGAGATGAACTTCGACATCATCGTGTGCAGGAACGTGGTGATCTATTTCAAGCAGGAAACAAAAGATGAACTCTACAGAAAATTCAGCAAATCGCTGAAAAAGGGAGGACTTCTGTTTGTAGGATCCACAGAAAGCATGTATAATTACAGAGAATACGGATTTGAAAAAGCATCCACTTTTATATACAGAAAGCTGTAAGGAGGGGAATCATGGATACATCCCAATATATGGAGATCTTCCTGGAAGACTCGATAGAAAATTTGCAATATTTGAATGATTCTCTGCTCCATCTCGAAAAAGATCCGGGGAACAAGGAGCGGATTAACGAAATATTCAGGGCAGCCCATACGATAAAGGGGATGGCGGCCACTATGGGATTCGTGAAAATGACCGCGCTCACCCATAAGATGGAGGATGTGCTTTCAGAGTTCAGGGAGGGTAACCTCGAGGTTACACAGGAGGCGATAACCCTCCTGTTCAAATGCCTTGACACGCTCGAGAATATGGCAAACAGGATCAAGGGGGGATCCAATGACGATCTTCCCATCGACGGGCTGATCGTGGAACTGGAGCTGATATCCTTCAAGGAGGAACCTCCGGCCCGTGCCGAAAATGCTGATGAGATGGGCCTTAACGAATATGAGCTGAGCATCATCCAGCAGGCAGAGGGATCAGGCCTGAACGTTTTCCAGATCAAAGTCATAATCAGCGAAACTACCCTGCTTAAGGCGGCAAGGGCTTTCCTCGTTGTTCAGACGCTGGAGGAGAACGGAGACATAATAAAATCCGTACCCGCTGCCGAGGAGATAGAAAAAGGCAACTTTGACAGTTCCATAAGCCTGGTGTACCTGACTTCAAAGGATGCGGAGTTCGTCAGGAACGTGATCATGAACATATCTGAAATCGATGATGCTGTCGTGAGTCCTGTCAACTCAAAAAGCGAAAGCCTGAAGTCGAAGCCAAGGGAGGAGTACTTTGCAGAGGTTCACAAGAAGCAGCAGCCGTCAGTCAGGGTGGACCTGAACAAGCTGGACATGTTTATGAACAGGGTATCTGAGCTTGTCATTTGCAGAACGAGGCTTGAGCAGATAGGCTGCTCAAACGGAATCGGGGAGCTGGACGAAACCCTGGAGCAGATTGCCAGAGCTACTACAGATCTGCAGGAACTGGTCATGAAGATAAGGATGCTGCCTGTAGACGTCATCCTGAGCAGATTCCCCAGAATGGTAAGGGACCTCTCGCTGGAGTTGGGCAAGGATATTGAGCTTGTCATAAAGGGAGAGGAAACAGAGCTCGACAGGGTGCTGATTGATGAGATAGGCGAGCCGCTCATCCACATTCTTAGGAATGCTGCAGACCACGGCATTGAATCCAGGGCGGAGAGGATAACTCAGGGCAAAAATCCGACCGGGAGGATCAGCATCACTGCATACCAGGAAGGCACCAGCGCTGTCATAAGGGTCGAGGATGACGGCAGAGGCATGTCGCTGGAACAGATAAAGGCCAAAGCGGCTGAAAAGGCGATAGACACAGCAGGTATGAGCGACAGAGAGATTATGAACCTGATATATATGCAGGGCTTCAGCACAAGCGACGTGATAACCGACATCTCCGGGAGGGGAGTGGGCATGGATGTGGTAAAGACCAAGATCTCCGATATGGGAGGAACACTAGATGTGTTCACCGAAAAAGGAAAGGGCACTGCCATAACCATAAAGCTACCCCTGACGCTCCAGATAATAAAGTCGCTTCTGGTAAATACGGGCAGCGAGACTATGGCGATATCACTCGGGTATATTGACAGAGTGATTGATTATAAGGATAATATTATTAAAAAAACAAACAACGTTGAGGTCATCACCTACAAAGAGGCCGTCATCCCGTTAATAAGGCTTGATGGCAGACTCGGCCTGAAGGATTCAGGCAGCACGAAAAAGTATATCATAATTGTCAGGGCAGGTGAAAAAACAGCCGGACTGGTTGTGGATTCGCTGCTTGGACAGAAGGAAATAGTTATAAAACCTCTTGGAAAAACACTTCAGGGGTTAAAAGAATATATTGGTGCAACCATACTTGGTGACGGACGCGTGACTCTTATCCTGGATGTTGCGGCGTTAGTATAAGGAGGAATAAATATATGGCATATGAGGATCTTTCGGCCATTCAGCTTGATGCACTGCAGGAGGTTGGAAATATAGGATCTGGAAACGCAGCCACTGCGCTTTCTAAGCTTCTTAAAATGAAGGTGGATATGAAGGTGCCTTCAATAAATATAGTTCCGTTTGACGACATTTTTACGAACCTCGGCGGAGATGAGGTCGTTGTGGGGGTTATAGTAAGGGTTCTAGGCGACATTCAAGGCAATATCCTGTTTGTTTTTGAAAAAGAAGAGGCGCTTTATATCATAGAGGCGCTCACAGGAAAGAAAGAGGAATATGTGACTGAAGCCGGGTATTCCGTGATAGCCGAGGTCGGAAATATAGTCGCAAGTTCATACCTTGATGCGATATCTAATTTTACAGGCATAAACGTGGTTCCGTCTGTTCCGGCAGTTACGTACGACATGCTCGGTGCGATTCTCTCGAATACTTTCATAGAATCGGACCAGTTTGACGACTCCGTACTTGACGTCGAAACCGTTTTTTTCCACGACAAAACCAGGGTGTGCGGTCATTTTTATTATATTCCGAAGCCTGGTTCTTTGGACATGATTCTCAACAGATTAGGTGTAAAATAGAATGGGTATTATATATTTTTGGAGGGGACTAAGATGACAAGAGTTTTAATTGTAGACGATGCAGCATTCATGAGGATGATGATAAAGGATATACTTGAAAAGAACGGATATGATGTTGTGGCCGAGGCAAATAACGGCATAAAGGCAGTTGAGATGTACAAGAGGGAGAGACCTGATGTAGTGACTATGGATATAACGATGCCGGATATGGACGGGATCGAGGCGGTTAAGGCGATCAAGGAATTTGATCCTTCAGCAAAGATCATAATGTGTTCGGCTATGGGGCAGCAGGCCATGGTTATGGACGCGATAAGAGCCGGAGCTAAGGACTTTGTTGTGAAACCGTTTCAGCCTGACAGGGTACTGGAGGCTTTAAGCAAACTGAGCAGCTAAAAAAGGAGGAGTGAAGGTGCAGGTTCTGATTTTTAAGCTGGGAGAAGAGCTCTTTGCTCTGAGAACAGAAAAGGTTCAAAGCATAAATGAAACTATGAACATTACACGGGTGCCTATGGCGCCCCAACATATAAAAGGGTTGGTCAATCTGAGGGGGAACGTGTTGTCTCTGCTGGACATAAACCTCCTCCTGGATGTGCCGCACAGTGCAGGCCTGCAGGAGAACATAATAATCCTTGACATGGAGAACGAAACCGTGGGAATTACTGTCGACCAGGTCGTCGAAGTGATAGACATGGCCGAACATCTGCTTGCCAAAAGCCCCGGTCTGCACAACAGGGAACACATCGAGGGGATCCTTAAATTTGAAGGCAGCATCGTGACGCTATTAGACATGGATATTTTGTGCAAAAAAAACTAAGGAACATTGAATTCATCAGGAATTCAATGTTCCTTAACCTTTTTTTGATTTTAAAGGCTTGCAGCTGTAAGCGGCGGTATTACCTGCTTCTTTCGGGACATGATCCCCGGAACATAAACGCTGTCTCCAGGTATCTTTACGCCAAATGCTTTTTCGGCGAGATACTTACTGTCGCCTATGACGATCAGCTCTGAGCCTCCTTCGAGTATGTCGGTGAGCATGAGTATGATAAGATTGAAGCCCTCGTTCTTGGCCATGTCCTGCATGAGCCCGATAAGTTCTGGCTTGACCGGGTTCAGGCCCTCGACGTCCATAGTCGATATCTGTGACACTCCCAGTTTAAGGTCGCTAAGTTTGAATTCCTTGAAGTCCTGGTTGAAAATGTCATCAGCGCTCTTGCCCGTAAGCGATGATCCTGCCTTGAACATCTCCTTGGCATATTTTACAGGATCGATTCCTGCTATGGCTGAAAGCTTTTCAACTGCCGACTTGTCTTCAGCCGTTGATGTAGGCGACTTGAACAGCAGCGTGTCTGATATTATAGCCGAGCACAGAAGGCCTGCAATTTCCTTTGTCGGCTCAAGTCCGTTTTCAAAGTACATATTTGTCACTATAGTTGCAGTGCAGCCTACAGGCTGGCATCTGAAGTAGATCGGATTTACTGTGGAGATATCGGAAACTCTGTGATGGTCTATGATCTCGAGTATTTCAGCGTCATCGCGGCCGTTTACAGACTGGCCCTTTTCGTTGTGATCCACGAGTATCAGCTTCTTCTTGTTAGGAGCTATAAGATGGTATCTGGAGATGTTTCCGACAACCTTGTTCTCTGAGTCGAGAACAGGGTAGCTTCTGAACCTTGTTTCAAGCATGACTTCCTTAACATCATCTATTGTGTCTTCGAGCTTGAAGCTCACTAGCTTTTCTGTTGTCATCACATAGCCTACAGGAACGCTTAGAGGCACCAGCCTTGAAGCTGTAAATGTATCGTAAGGAGTGTTTATTATGCTGCAGTTTGCAGCCTTGGCTTTTTCGATTATCTCCTTGCTTACAGGGAGATTTCCTGAAACGACCATTAGAGCTGCCTTGTTCTTTATTATTAGCTCCTGGGAGTCCAACCTGTCGCCGCAGATCACTATGTCTCCTTCTTCTATGAAAGGCTCTGAGCTGTCAGGCAGCATTGCTGCGACAACTATCTTTCCCTTCATCTCAGCTCCATCGTCTATAAGGTACACAGGCTTTGCGGAAAGGGTATCCATGATGCTTGCAATCCTTGTGTTGCTCTTCTTTATAGTGGCGTTGTCCCAGATGTCCATGTAGGATGATGTGATGGTTGACTGGGATGCTATACCGATAAGCTTTCCTTCCTCATCGATTACTGACAAGGTCATGCTTTCGCTGTCCTTTATCATGTCCCAGGCTTTCTTTATAGAATCCTCAGGGCGGATAACCTCTTTAGGTCCGAAATTCAGGTCGGCTATCTGAGCTTTAATTGACTCCATGAGATCAGGCGCTTTGACGTTGAAATAGTCGAGTGCGTACTGCGTTTCCTTGCTAACCGAACCAAGCCTGATAGCCTTAGCCTGGGTTTTTCCAAGCCTGTTTTTAAGATCAGCATAGGATATTGCTGAGCAGATCGAGTCGGTATCCGGATTTTTGTGTCCGGTTATGTAGATTATATCTTCCATGAAAATGCCTCCTTAAGCATATAAAATCTTTATTATCAAATATATTTTAATGGTTAGCGGGTTCTTAGTCAAATTTTAGTAAAAAGGATACAGCAGTTGATTGCTGTATCCTTCAGGATTATTTTAATCTTTTTATCTGCTTCTGAACCTTAGGAGCTCCGCCTTCGATAGGTACGAGATCTCTCTTTGTCGTCATGTTCCTGATGTTTATTATATTGATGCCTTCCTTGCTGTCCTTCTTGGCTTTCTTTTTCTTGTCTGCCTTTAAGCCCTGCACAAGAAGAAGGTTTCCCTGCGATATAGGAATGAACTCAGGTTTCTTGAACCATCTGTTTTTCCTGTAGGTGCAGGATATTATGTTCTTGCTTCTGTCCGGTCTTACGATAATTGTAACATTCATTTTATGAAACAATCCCAGGATCGATTTTTCTGTAACTTTAGTTGATACGACGTTTCCCTGTAGCTGGGTAAGTCTGTCGCCATACTTCTTTAAATACTTTTTAGCATAGTAATTCTGCAGTTTTTCTTGAAATCCCATTTATAATTGACTCCTTTACGATAAATATATTTATATTATTCCACATACATTATAGCATAATATTAATCTATTTTAAAATAAATTATGGTTTATTGCAATAAATATTCTGATATAATTAAATAAATGCGGAATATTTAGAATATTACCAGAGGGAGTGGATTTTCATGAACAAGCATCAGATAGCAAGATATATAGATCACACACTACTCAAGCAGGAAGCATCCTTGAGCGAAGTAGCTAAGCTTTGCCGGGAGGCGGTCGAATACGGCTTTGCATCCGTTTGTGTAAATCCCTGCAACGTAGAAGCGGCTTCCGCTGCAACTGCAGGCAGCCAGGTCAGGGTATGCACTGTCATTGGCTTTCCGCTTGGTGCGAATACGACTGCTGCCAAAGTATTTGAAGCCGAGGATGCTGTACGGCGCGGCGCCCATGAAGTCGATATGGTGATGAACATAGGCAGGTTCAAGGAGAAAAAATATGAATACGTGCAGGAGGACATAGCAGCGGTTGCGGCGGCAGTCCAGGGCAGGGCATTGCTGAAGGTCATAGTGGAAACCGGCTTCCTTGATGGCTGGGAGGTAACCAGGGCCAGCGAGATAGTGAGGGACGCAGGAGCAGATTTCATCAAGACCTCCACCGGATTCTCAAAGGGCGGCGCAACAGTGCAGCATGTGCAGCTCATGAGGGGAGTGCTGGGCGATCAGGTTGAAATCAAGGCCTCCGGAGGCGTGCGAAACTATGAGCAGGCGGTGGCCATGATTCAGGCAGGGGCGTCAAGGATAGGCACCTCCGCCGGAATAGCTATCGTGGAAGGCGCAGAAGAGGTTTAAGAAGCACTTGTTGCTTCTTTTTCTTTTTTTGTGGTTTAAAAATATATGTACCGTCAATAATTTAGATAAATCAAGTTCTGATTGGAGGTGTGGAGATATCAATGATTGATCTTGACAGCATCCTCATCGACAGGGATGCTGTATGCATGATTCCGGAGGACATGTGCCTGGGCAACTGCCTTATCGCTTTCGGGCTGGAGGACGGAGTGATACACATAGCCTCGAAGAATCCTCTGGGCAGTGACCTGACTGATGAGATAAGGCTCATGTCTGGCAGGCAAGTGATCCGCCATGCAGGGAAAGGGGACCAGATTCTTTCCTCTGTCTACAGGATATTTTCGAGGGAAAATGCCGAAGCTGCCCTGGTGAGCCTGAAAAAGGAATACGACGAAGCCGTCTCAAGGGATACCCTGATAAGGGAGAGAGGCAGCCAGGAGGAGGATTCGCCAGTCATAAGCCTCACGAAATCCATCATGATAAGGGCTATATGCATGGAGGCCAGCGACATACACCTTGAGCCCTGCGAGGACCATGTGAAAGTCAGGTTCAGGATAGACGGCGTGCTGTGCGAATACATGAGGATGCCTAAGAATGCGTATTCCAAAGTGTGCTCAAGGATCAAGGTCATGGCGGAGATAGACATAACCGAAAAGAGGGTGCCGCAGGACGGCAGGATAAACATGAGCTACAACGGCACCGGCTATGATTTCAGGCTTTCGACAATGCCCACTGTACACGGTGAAAAGATCGTTATAAGGATACTGTACAGGAATAAAGGGCGCAGGTCGCTTGAGGAGCTGGGTTTCGGCACCGAGGGGGCAAGCTTCATCAGGGAAATGCTTAAGCATCAGTACGGCATTGTGCTTGTAACCGGCCCCACCGGAAGCGGCAAATCAACCACGCTTTATTCAATGCTAAGTTCGATCAACAGCCAGGAAAAGAACATCCTTACCATAGAGGATCCGGTGGAATTCTCGATAGAAGGGATAAACCAGGTGGGCGTTTGCAGCAAGACCGGGCTGACCTTTGCATCCGGCTTGAGGAGCCTGCTCAGGCAGGATCCTGATGTGATCATGATCGGCGAGATAAGGGACGAGGAGACAGCAAGGATAGCCATCAGGGCTGCGATAACGGGGCACCTCGTTCTTACAACGCTGCATACCAATGATTCCTCCTCCTCGATCCTCAGGCTGCTGGATATGGGCGTTCCGGCTTATCTAGTCAGCGAGGCGGTCATCGGCATAGTAGCACAAAGGCTTGTGCGAAAGATCTGCACCTGCTGCAGGGAGGAATACACGCCTTCCGAGGAGGAGAGCGAGCTCCTGGGCTTAAAGGAGGGCGACAAGCTGTTCCGCGGCGCGGGCTGCCAGAAGTGCAACTGGACCGGTTACTCCGGGAGAACCGTGGTATACGAGTACAACAGGATGGACAGCCGGAAAAAGGCCGCAATACGCGGCGGCCTAGACCTTGAGGAGATGAGGGGGGATGAATTCGAATGCGGAGTGAAGAGGCTGGAAGAAAGCTGCAGGGAGCTGGTCAAGAACGGAACCACCTCCCTGGGGGAGTTCCGCAGGATAACAATGAATCTGCATATGTGAGGGGGCGATCAGGGTAATTGAAAAAAGCATCACCTAAGGAACTTTCACTTCTGTGCAGCCAGCTCCACCTAATGGTTAGCGCAGGCATAACGCTTTCGGAATCTCTCAGGCTCACAGCTGAAATGACCGAAGCTCCTCACATAAGAAAGGCGCTTTGGGATGCCTACGCTGAAATCTCAAAAGGCGAACAGCTGCACAGGGGATTCCTCAAAAACGAGGCTGTTTTCCCGGCATTCTACATCCACATGCTGCGGTTCGGCGAGGAAACAGGAAGCCTGGAAGCTGCGCTCGAAAAAATGGAGGTCTATTTCGATAAGCAGGGCAGGCTGAGAGACAAGATCATGAGCAGCCTCACCTATCCCGCTGTGGTTTTCCTGGTATCCATGATGGTTATGGCGGCTCTGCTCACATATATCGTTCCCGGCTTTGCCGACACGCTGGAGGAGCTCGGGGGTGAACTTCCTACTGCAACGAGGATGCTGCTGTCCTTGAGCGCTTTTTTAAGAAAGAATCTCCTTGCGCTTTCATGCACGATAGCGGCGGCAGCCGTTTTTCTGGGTCGCTATCTCAAAACCGAAAAGGGAAAGGAACGCCTGGATATGGTCAAGCTCAGGATGCCCGTGCTGGGGGCTGTTTTCAATCATTCGGAGCTGTCGGGCTTCTGCAGGAACATGGGTATAATGATCGGTTCGGGTTTCAACGTAATCAGGGCTCTGGAGGTCTGCGCCGAGATATCGGGAAATTCACTGTTCAGAAGGAGGATACTGGCTTCTGCAGCGTTAGTGAAAAACGGCGGGGAAGTCTGCAGTTCCTTCTCGGCTTCAGGCATAGACGACATACTCTTCCTGTCTCTCGTGAAGACCGGTGAGGATACGGGTGCTCTGGAGGGCATGCTCGAAAAAGCCGCCGAACACTATGAAAGGGAAGTGGAGAACCTGCTGGACAGGGCACTCAGGCTGCTGGAGCCTGCGGTTATTGTAGTCATGGCCGTTGTGATAGGCGGTATAATAATATCCGTAATGCTCCCCGTAATGAGCATCATGGACTCGATTTGAAATTGAAAAGGAGTGGTTGTTTTGAAAAGGAAAAGAAAAGGTTTCACACTGATAGAACTTGTGGTAGTAATCTCCATAATTCTCATATTCGCGGGATTCATTATCCCTAAGTTTGCCGGTTACCAGAGCAGGGCCAAGGATACTAAAGCCATCAACACGGCAAAGCAGATACAGAGCGCTGCACTGTCCAGCTACAGCGAGATGGACGGGAAATTCGTGGCGGCTTCAGTGGAAAGCGCGGTGATTGACCTGACTGGAGCAGCGGATCCGGAGGCTGTTGTCGAAACGGAAGGAACTGTTGAAATTTCATTCACAAGCGACAGCGAGAGCTATTCAGTTAGAATAACGGACTCGGCCGGGACTTTCGAGGTGTACAAAGGCGAAGCTAATACGCAGATATATCCTAAATAATGAAGAAGCGCGGATTCACACTTATTGAAGTGCTCATGGCCATGTCAATAATGACCGTAATTTTCGGCTGCAGCCTGATCAACGTTAAGAATTATTCGGCCATCGGGAACAGGATGGAGGTTGAGGTGTTCGGTAACAGCCTTGTCAATTTCATTGTGGCTTCAAAGAAGCACTGCAGGGACAGCGGCACAGGCGGATACATGTATTTTCTTTCGGGCAAAAATACAATACAGCTTTCCTGCAATTCCAGCGTTGTAAAGAAGCTCAAGATGCCTGAGGGCTTCAGCGACCTCTACATAAACAGGGCCGGCAGCAAGATATACATAGACAACAAGGGCTTCACCAGCGACGCATGCACCATAAGGTTCAGGGACAGGAACGGAGGGGCACACTACATAACCGTCAGTGTGGGAACGGCAAATGTCGATTTCAAAGGCTAAAAAAGGATTCACCCTCATAGAAGTGATGGTAAGCCTCGGCATCTTCGCGCTGCTGTTTTCCGGAGCGCTGGCTGTGATGATAAGCGAAACCAGGCTGGCGAACTGGAACAGGTCAACCAGAGACAATATTGCATTTCTTGGGGCCCTTAAAGCGGTCATGGAAGACGAGATGACATACAGCGAGGTGCTGGAGCTTAGAAACACTGGCAGGATATACATCGGAGGAGATGATATGGAGATGGAGTTAATTAAGGAGAGAGGCGCAGATGCTTTATTCACCGGGACAGAGCCGGCTAACGGCAGCTACATTTCGCTGAACATCACAGAGGGCCAGGTGCTTGAAGTTGAGGTTAGACTGAACCAGACCGTCTGCGGGAGATCCGAGGTGTTCCGCTCAACTTTCTGGAAGGGAAGCTGCAGGCGGTAGGCTGTGAGGAGAGGGTTCACACTGATAGAGGTTGCCGTGGCGGCCGCCCTGGTCGGGATACTCATTTCCTCACAGGGCGCGGCGCTCTCAAGATACATGAGGGAATACACAAGATGCGTCGCCCGGAGCAGCGATGCATTCTATGCAGAGGAGGCGTTTTTCTATCTTGGCTATATCACTGAGCATTCCGCCAGCGTAAAGGCGGGAAACGGGGTCATAGAGCTGGTGAGGAGGGACGGGACCGGAAGCGACTGGGTAAGGATGGACAGGGACGGCGACCTTGTCATATCCTACAGCTACTGCTGGTCAGGAACAACCAACAACATAATGAAGGGGGTCGCGGCCTTTGAGGCAGATCAGCGGGGGCGTGTGCTGTTCATAACCATCAGGACAAAGAAAGGAAATGTATATAAAAAATGCATAATGCTGTATGTGTAAAAAGAAGAGGCTTCGTGCTTGTATACACTATTCTCATAGCGTCCCTGTGCTGCGCTGCAGCTGTCGCCTGCTTCAGGCTTGAGATTCTCAGCAGAGACAACAATATAGCATGGCTGAAGCTTATGCAGAAGACCGACTTTGTGCAGAAGGACAGGGAATACCTTCTGACAGATATAGACGCTTTCATAACTTCGGGGACAAGAGAGCCTGGCTGCGAGGATATCAGGGAGCTGTTCCTTAACGAGAGCGGGTTCAGGTCATGCTCCGGCGAATCAAGCGCGGTGTATCTGGCGGCGAAGGACGCATTCTATCTATGCTACTACAGCGGCGGAAAATTTGTCATGGAGGAGCTGTACAGGTACAGCTGCGGGGAAAAGGGGGTTGTATATATCCCGGCTGAATTTTCATACAAGAAGGGAATAGTGGCTCAGTGAGAATAAAACTGAAGGGTGTAGGACCCCTTCAGTTTTATGTGTTGCATTCATTGTTCAATATTTATCGAATATTATTTGCAAATAGCTACAAGTTTTGATAAAATAACATTGGTTATCTTTGAATCAAGATTTCATCAGGAGGCTGCTTACATGTACGAGAAGAGAATCGCTAAGCTGCGAGGGAAGATGAGTGCCGCAAAGATCGACGCTGTTTTTCTGGCGGGCGACCATAACAGGAACTACTTGAGCGGATTCACAGGCAATGAAAGCTATTCATTTATAACTATGGATAAAGCTTTTTTTATCACTGACTCAAGGTTCACTGAGCAGGCAAGCCAGCAGGTGGAAGGTTACGAACTCATCGAGACCAGCAAAAACAAGACTATCGCTGAGCTGCTTTCGGATTTGGCAAAGGAAAGCAACGCAGGAAACATTGGATTCGAAGAGGATGTGCTTTCTTTCAAGGCATATTCCGAGTACAAGGAAAGGCTCAGATGCGGATTTGTGCCCATGAAGGGCATGGTAGAAGAGATACGCATGATTAAGGACAGCACCGAGCTGGATATAATGAGAAAAGCAGCAGAGATTGCAGACAATGCTTTCGAGCATATGCTCAAATTCATCCAGCCAGGCATGACAGAACGGGAGATCGGCATCGAACTGGAGATGAACATGAAAAAGAACGGGGCAACAGGCCTGTCGTTCCCTTCAATCGTGGCATCCGGCACAAGGTCGAGCCTGCCTCACGGCGAAGCAACTGAAAAGAGGGTAGCGGACGGCGAATTCCTTACACTGGATTTCGGATGCGTATACAAGGAATACTGCTCGGACATGACCAGGACAATCGTTTTGGGAAAACCATCCGAGAAAATGGTTGAAATTTACAAAGTGGTTCTTGAGGCCCAGCAGCTTGCAGCTAAAAGCTTCAGGGAGGGCGCGGTGGCAGTTGATGTGGACAAGATTGCCAGGGACTATATAGCAAAAGCCGGCTATGGAGAGAACTTCGGTCACAGCCTTGGCCACGGAGTCGGAAGGCAGGTGCACGAGGCGCCAACCATAGGCTACAGGAACGGCACAGTGCTCAAGGCAGGCATGGTGGTCACCAACGAACCCGGAATATATCTTCCAGGCTTCGGTGGGGTCAGGATAGAGGATATCATCATAATAACTGCGGACGGCTCTGAGATAATGTCAAAGTCCACTAAAGAAATGATCTGTATTTAACAAAGTTAATAATACCTATTACGGTAAATATTATAAACGAATTTTAAATTTTGGAGGTATACATAAATGATATCAGCTGGCGAATTAAGAAAGGGCACTACTTTTGAAATGGACTCAAACGTCTTCGTAGTAGTGGATTTCCTGCATGTTAAACCAGGCAAGGGAGCAGCGTTCGTAAGAACAAAGCTCAGAAACGTCAAGACAGGAGCAGTAACAGATACAACATTCAACCCCACTGCAAAGCTTCAGGAAGCGGTAATCGAAAGAAAAGAAATGCAGTACCTTTACTCTGACGGAGAATTATACTATTTCATGGATCAGGAAACATTTGAGCAGATTCCTCTTAACAAGGAAAAAGTTGAAGATGCAATAAAATACCTTAAGGAAAACATGTTTGCAGTGATCAAGTTCCACAAGGGCGAAGCTTTCTCGGTAGAGCCTCCTAATTTTGTAGAGCTCATGATCACTCATGCAGAGCCAGGCGCTAAGGGCAACACTGCTACGAACGTTCTTAAGCCGGCCACTGTTGAAACCGGAGCGGTTATAGGGGTTCCTATATTCGTAAATGAAGGCGACACGATAAGAATCGACACTAGAACTGGCGAGTACATGGAAAGAGTGCAAGTCTAGTTTTAATTAATAAGAAGGATGTGAGTATATGGAATCTTTAACTTCCAGAGTTGCTTACCTCGCTGGTTTTGTTGACGGACTCGAGCTGGACAAAACCACAAAGGAAGGCAAGGCTATCGAACAGATAATAGAAGTACTCAAGGACATGGCATTAGAAATTGAAGGTATCTCTGAAAACCAGATGGATATCGAGGATTATCTAGGTGAAATTGATGAAGATCTTGCTTACGTCGAAGATGATTTGTATGACATCGACGATATAGACTACGATGACGACAACATGGATGATTTTATCGAAATGAAATGCGGAAACTGCGGAGATGTAATATACGTTGACGCAGGTATCGTGGAAGAAGGAGAAGACATGATATGTCCTCGATGCCACGAACCGCTTGAATTCGGAGATTCAGAAATCGAAGAAGAATAATTCTTAAAGGGCTGCCTTCAAGGCGGCCCTTTGCATTCGCGATTTATGTTTGTAAAAATTGCTTTTATTTGCTATAATATAGTTTAACAGCTTGGCTTAATATATAAGGGGGTACGATTATGGAAGAAAATACTTATAATGAAGTTGATATGGGCATCGTTAAGATATCAGATGAAGTTGTTGCGGTAATATCAGGTATTGCAGCTACTGAAATCAAAGGCATCATCGGGATGAGCGCTAACCTTGTGGGTGGAATCACTCAAATATTAAGCGGCAGAAAAAACTTATCAAAAGGCGTTAAGGTAAGCGTTGGAGAAAACAGTGCTGCAATAGATCTCTATGTTGTTGTTGAATACGGCCTGAAGATCCCTGAGGTTGCTTATCAGGTACAGGAGAACGTCAGGAAAGCTGTGGAGTCAATGACCGGCTTGAACGTATCAGCAGTGAACGTACATGTTCAGAACGTATCAATTCCTAAGCTTGAAGAAGAAAAGGATGAATTAGAAGAATAGGATTTCACCCTCTGAATTCAGAGGGTGTTTCTATGTACACATAATAAAATTTTAGGAGGAAATATGAACAGAAGAAAATCCAGGGAGCTTGCAATGAAGCTTCTATTTCAGATGACAATGAACAAGGAAGACTACAGGGAAGTCATAGGCAACCTGCAGGAGAACATCGAGCATTACGTGAAAGATGTTGAGGAAGACATAGACCTTACTGATATTGATATGGAATACATTACAAGGATCCTGAAGGGCGTTGAAGAGAACAGGGAGCTGATCGACAGCGAAATCGAGAAGTATCTGCTTAACTGGAAGCTCAACAGGCTGTCCAAAATAGACATTACGATAATGAGAATATGCACGTACGAAATGCTTTTCGAGGTTGATATACCAAACAGCGCTTCGCTGAACGAGGCGCTCGAGCTGGCAAAAAAATATTCAGACGAAAAGTCAGCATCCTTCATCAACGGGGTGCTGGACAAGATAATGAAGAACAAATAAATCCGATAAGGCAGGGATACCATGTATATTAAAACGCTCTCGGTCTCAGGCCTGAACAACTATATAAAAAAGATCATGGACAGCGATTTCATCCTCAACAATTCCAATGTCAAGGGTGAGATTTCAAACCTCAAACTTCACAGCAGCGGCCACATGTATTTTTCCCTCAAGGACGCCTACAGCAAGATAAACTGCGTCATGTTCAAGAGCAGCGTATCCAATCTCAATCTGATGCCGGAAAACGGCATGAATGTGGTTGTCAGGGGAAGGATATCCGTATACGAAAAAGAGGGCTCATACCAGCTCTACTGCGACAGCATGGAGCTTGAAGGCATGGGAGAACTCTTCGTTGCCTTTGAGAAGCTGAAGGGCAAACTAGAATCGGAGGGTCTTTTCCTGGAATCCCACAAGAGAGAGCTGCCAAGGTTTGTGAAAAAAGTAGGTGTCGTCACCTCGCCTACGGGTGCGGCAATCCAGGATATCATCAATGTGGCGAAGAGGAGAAACAAGGGTGTAGACATCCTGTTGTATCCAGCCAGGGTTCAGGGCTTGAACTCCAGCAGCGAAATCATTAAAGGGATAAAGTACATGAACAAAACTGGTGTCGACGTTATAATACTCGCAAGGGGCGGAGGCTCCATAGAAGAACTCTGGGCCTTCAACGACGAGGAGCTTGCCTATGCGGTGTTCAACTCGGAGATACCGGTGATCACGGGCGTAGGCCACGAGACCGATTTCACAATTGTGGATTTCGTAAGCGACAGGAGGGCTTCGACACCTTCGCAGGCTTGCGAGATAGCTGTTTTCGACCTCAATGAGATGAACGGCAGGATATGCTACATTCGCGGAACTCTGGACAAGATGGCGGGCAAAAGGCTGGCCGAAAGCAGGAGCAGGGTTGATCTGCTTAGGAGCAGGATTGAGTTTTCAAATCCAAGCGTAAGGATAGTAAACGAATATGCAAGGATCGATGACATAAGGGCTTCCCTTGACCGAAGCATAAAGCTAAGGCTGTCAAGGGAAAAGGACAGGCTAGGCACGCTCAACGCGCTGCTTATGGCAAACAATCCCCTCAAGGTGCTTACCAAGGGCTATTCCATAATAGAGGATGAAAACAGGAATGTGATATGCTCCGTGGATGACCTGAGGAAAAAAAGAATGGTGAACATAATAGTGAAGGACGGAAACGTAAAAGCGGAACTGAAAATTTGCGAATAAAGAGGAGGCGTTTTCTGTGGCAAAGAAGTCTGAAACTTACGAAGCACAGCTCGAAATGCTTGAAAAGATAGTTGAAAAAATGGACAGCGGCGAGGTGTCCCTCGCAGATTCCATGAAGGACTACGAGGAAGGCATAAAGCTCTGCAATATGCTGTACAAGACATTAAATGAGGCAGAAGGCAGGATCAGGATAATCTCAGGGAATTCTGAAGAGGAATTCAGCGTCAAACAGCAGTAATTGTTAGGTGGTGGAACATATGGAAAAGAAAAAAGAGCTAATTGAACAGGTCAGAAAAGAGATGAACGAATGGCTGGGAGGCTATTTTTCAGGCAGGGGAACCTACGAAAAGAAAATATTTGAAGCGATGGACTACAGTCTCAACGCGAACGGAAAGAGGATAAGGCCTCTTCTTTTCCTTCTGGGCTTCAGCATGTTCAGCGGCGATTACAAAAAGGCGCTGCCTGTAGCCGGTGCCATAGAGATGATACATACTTATTCCCTCATACATGACGACCTGCCGGCTATGGACAACGACGACCTCAGGAGAGGCAAGCCTACAAACCACAAGGTCTTCGGTGAAGCAATCGCAATCCTGGCAGGGGACGGGCTCCTGAACGAAGCCATGAACATCATGTTCAGGTTCTGCTGTGAAAACAATATGCAGAGAAACCTGGATGCATGCAGGCTGATCAGCGAAAGCGCAGGAGTGGACGGGATGATAGGCGGGCAGGTTATCGACATGCTTAGCGAAAACATGCAGATACCGCTGGAGCAGCTCTACGCAATGCACAGTAAGAAGACCGGGGCGCTTATAAAAGCCTCAATAGTTTCCGGTGCGATGACGGGAGGAGCAGCGGCTGATGAACTCTGCCTGCTGGCTGAGTACGGCGAAAAGCTAGGCCTTGCGTTCCAGATCAAGGATGACATCCTGGATGTGTCAGGCGACACCGAAAAGCTAGGCAAGAGGGCTCAAAGCGACATTGAGAACAAGAAAACCACATTTGTAACCGAGTACGGTCTGGAAAAATGCATGGAGCTCTGCGGCAAGCTTACAGTGGAGTGCATGGAAAACCTGAATAAGATCAGCAGGGACACTTCACAGCTTGAAGAGATAACCATGTACCTTCTGAACAGGGACAGGTAGACATATTGATCAAAACACAGGATTTCCTGTGTTTATTTTATTTCGTTTGAACAGAATAGTCGTATTATGTATAATTAGGGAAAGATTTTGTTAAACAGAGGAGAATTTAGCGGATGAATAAAAAAGATTTAGCAGATTTAAGGAAAGAGTTTAAACTTACGACATACAAGCTGTCGGTGAAGGAAATATACAGCGTTTATTTGAAAAAGGATAATAAGTCAATTGTAATGAAGGAACTCAATTATCTTGACATGATGGAGATTGAAAAGAGGGAGCTTTATCTTGGGAACTTCAAGAAAGTCCTGACGGGCCCTATAGATTCAAAGATTTTTGAACTTGATTTCAAGACAGCCGACCCAGAAAGCACTGAGAATGCCCAGGCGGTTTTGTATAATTGCTTGAATTCAGGGGGGAGCATTGTGGAATATGCGGATAAAATAGTCGAAAAAATAGCTGAAAACTATAATTATGAAACGGATATAGTCATTAACTTTGTAAAAGCTGAATACTTGAAAGGCAATAGGAACAGGAGCAAGGAAGCTGATGAGGCAGCCGATGATCAGGTTCAGGCTGTGGAATTTATCCTGTGCAGCATAAATAAAGTGGATGTTCCTAAAAAGGTTTTGAAATTCGATTATTCGGAGATGACATTTAAACCTAGTTCAGGCATAGACGTGGAGGTTAATTTGAAATCACCGCTTGATGGATTCGTGTTCCCAGGCATCGGCAGCGAATTCGTCGATGTAAATAAAATAATATACTATTCCTCTGCTTCAAAGAACATGAATGCATCTTTCATAGAGAATGTACTGGGGTGCAGCTTGAAGCCTACAGCAACAGAGGAAAAGGAAAGTTTCAACGCCATATTGCATACAGTTGTTGGAGACAGGATAAAGCCAGACACAATGCAGGAGATATACGAGAAAATAAATGAGAAGCTTGAATATGCAGATGAAGACGATGGAGAAGAGCCTACCGTAGACATGAAGGAAATAACCAGGGTTTTGGAATCTACCGGCGTTGAAAACACTGAAATGGTGGAAAAGGCTTTTGAAGAGATCTGCGGAGGAGATTATGAATTCAAGGTTAAGAATATTGTGCCGGCTTTCGAAAGCAAATCAATAAAAATCGAAAATGAAAATACCAATATCACGATTACTCCGGGAGATTTAAGTTCGGTCAGACAGGTTATAGATAAGAACAAAAAGAAGTATCTATTGATCGAACTGACGGAAGATGTTGAAGTCAACGGATTCAAATTGGAAAATGAGGAGATAGAGTCCTTGGGTTTCTAAATATCAATTATTGTGAATAACCGAATTAAAGGATTTTAGGCAGGCCTATAGAAATATATAAGAATATAACATGCGAAAGGGGAATAAAGGATGTTAAAAGTCTTACTTGCAGCCTCAGAGGCGGCTCCATTCATAAAAACGGGAGGACTTGCCGACGTTGCAGGCTCGCTCCCAAAGGAGCTTCTCAAAAAGGGTGCGGATGTCAGGGTCATAATTCCAAAATACAGCGCGATACCGGACAAATACAAGGATTCGATGAAGTACATAGGATATACATTTGTGAAGCTGGGCTGGAGAAACCAGTACTGCGGCGTGTTCGAGTGCGTTCATGAAGGGATCACATTTTATTTTATAGATAATGAATACTATTTCAACAGAGAAAAGATATACGGCCACTATGACGAGGCGGAGATGTTCGGATTTTTCTGCAAGGCTGTCCTGGAATCTCTTCAGGTGACCGGCTTCCAGCCGGACATAATCCACTGCAACGACTGGCATACAGGATACATACCGGCTCTTGCGAGGATAAACCATGGCTGGGATAAATATTTCAATAAGATCAAGTTTGTTTACACCATACACAATCTCCAGTACCAGGGGATATTTCCATCAGGAGTCCTGGGAGAAATACTGGATATCGGTTACGAAAATTTCACGGCGGACAAGCTGGAATTCAAAGGGAACGTCAATTTCATGAAGGCGGGGATCGTATACAGCGACCTTATTACAACTGTTAGCCCGTCCTATGCCGAGGAAGTGAAAATGCATCATTACGGCGAAGGCCTCGAGGGACTTCTCAATGCGAGGAAGGATGATCTGCACGGCATTCTGAACGGTCTTGACTACGATGAATACAACCCTGAAACCGACAGGTACATCTACAAGAACTACAACATCGATAATTTCAAAAACAAGGCTTTCAACAAAAGGTCCCTTCAGAATGAGCTGGGGCTTCCCGTTAAGGCTGATGTGCCGGTGATGAGCCTTATCTCGAGGCTTGTGCCGCAGAAGGGTATAGAGCTTCTCGAGCATGTCATAGAGGAGATAGCTGCAATGGACATGCAGTTCATCATTCTGGGTACGGGCGATTCGAAGTATGAAGAGCTCTTCAGACATATGGAGTGGAAATATCCCGAGAAGATTTCCGCGAATATGATGTTCAACAACCAGCTTTCGCACAGGATTTATGCCGGCTCGGACATGTTCCTCATGCCTTCGAAATTCGAGCCTTGCGGTCTGAGCCA
Organism: Bacillota bacterium; assembly: GCA_017861315.1. Taxonomy (GTDB): domain Bacteria; phylum Bacillota; class Clostridia; order Clostridiales; family Clostridiaceae; genus UBA699. The sequence continues at coordinate 51,022 of JAGFXP010000007.1, forward strand.
GCTGATAAGCCTCAGATACGGCACAATTCCCATTGTAAGGGAGACCGGCGGGCTTAAGGATACAGTCAAGCCTTTCAATGATCTGACAAACGAAGGCAACGGATTCAGCTTCGCAAACTACAACGCGCATGATATGCTCTATACGATCCAGAGGGCTGAAAGATTTTTTCAGGACAAGAAGATATGGCACATGCTGGTAAAAAGATCAATGGAGATGGATAACAGCTGGGGAAAATCTGCAGAGAAATACATGGAATTGTACGAGAAACTCGTTTAAATATGTTTTAGGAGAAGATGCTATGGCTAGAAAAATAAAAGTGCTCTATGTTTCCGCGGAATGCTCACCGTACTCAGGCGCCGGCGGCCTGGGCGAAGTTGCTGGCGCCCTTCCCGGGGCAATTGCAGAGCAGGACATAGATATTAGGAGGATAGTTCCCCTTCACAGGGAGACAACTCAAAAGCTGAGATTCAGGAGCAATTTCCCGGTAAAAATGGGAGACAGATATCAGACCTGCCTGGTCAAATATGATTTTGAAGAAAAGGAAGTGCCTACATATTTTGTCGGCAACGACTACTATTTCAACCGCGACGGAATATACAAGCAGTACGATGACGGAGAAAGGTTCCTTTTTTTCTGCAAGGCTGTTGTAGGGTTCCTGGAGGATACATCATTCAAACCTGACATAATTCACATCAACGACTGGCATGCAGGAATGATACCCATGCTTCTCAAGAGCAGCGGGCTGAATTTCAAGACCGTCAACACCATCCATAACCTCATATACAACGGCTGGATAGGCGCGGAATACCTTCAGGACGAAAACCTGCCGATGGAATATCTGACGAGAATAGACTATCCCAACCTTCTCAATTTCATGAAGGCGGGCATAATCTACTCGGACGTAATAACAACCGTGAGCAGTACCTTTGCAGGCGAGATGCAGGATGAAGGGAAGGGCTTCGGCATGGAGGAGCTCCTGAGGGAAAAGGGAGGTGTCATAGGTATACTGAACGGGGTCGATGCCGAGAAATATAATCCGGTATCGGACAGCGAGATATATGCAAACTACTCCCATAAAAATGCCGCTGCGAAAAAGGAAAACAAGAAGAGCCTTCAAAGGGAATTCGGCCTTGATGAAAGTGATGTGCCCATAATCTCTGCGGTGACACGCCTGGAGGACCAGAAGGGGATAGACATACTCATAGAATCGATTGAAACTTTCAGGGGAGAGTGCCAGTTCGTAATACTTGGGTCTGGCAGGAAGGTATACGAAGATAAACTTCTGTCTCTGTGTTCGAAGCACCCGGGCAGGATCGCAGTCAGGATAGGTTACAGCCTTGAGGCTGCAAAGAAGATATATGCTGGCAGCGACATCTATGTTATGCCTTCGCTGTATGAGCCCGGCGGCATGGGACAGCTGATTGCCATGAGATACGGCACGGTACCGGTAGTAAGAGGCACAGGCGGCCTGAGGGATACTGTGGAGGATTTTGAGGTCAACAGGAAAAAGGGGACCGGATTTTTATTTGAAAGGTATTCGCACCTGGATCTGAACGGCGCACTGGAAAAGGCGGTCGGCCTCTACAATACACCTGAATGGAGCCAGATAGTCGGGAACTGCATGAAACACGACGTCTCCTGGAAGAAAGCTGGCAAAAAATATGCGGATCTGTACAGAGAGATTGTTTAGAAAGGGGAATGTGAATGATATATTATAATTCACACAATCCGTTTTATAAAAGCCCCTTCGGAGCTGTTAAGACTGATGAACAAATCAAGGTAAGGATAAGGATCGATACAGCGGTGAAACCCCAGTCTGTCAGCTTGAGGATCTGGACGGGAGAGAATGAGCTGAGAATCAAGATGACACAGGATTATGATCCGGTGATTTTTTCCTGTGAATTCAGAGCTCCGGCTGAACCTGTTCTAATTTGGTACTACTTCATCATTGAAACGAGGAGCGGCACGAAATACTACGGAAACAACAAGGCCCAGCTGGGAGGAGAAGGGAAGGTTTATGAATACCCTCCCGATTCATACCAGATCACGGTGTACAAAAAGGATTACAAAACTCCGGACTGGTTCAAGGACGGCGTTATGTACCAGATATTCGTGGACAGGTTCTGCAACGGAAACGAGGACGGCTCTGTAAAGGCAAAGGAGAGCGATTACAAGATCCATGAAAACTGGGATGAGATACCGGAATACGGACATGAGGACTACAGGGCAAATGATTTCTTCGGGGGGAACCTCAAGGGGGTCATCAAAAAGATCCCTTATCTGAAGGAGCTCGGCATAAGCGTAATATATCTCAATCCTATATTCGAAGCATATTCAAACCATAAGTACGATACGGGAGACTACACAAAGATAGATCCCATGTTCGGAGATATGGATGATTTCAGGGAGCTGTGCAGCAAAGCTAAGGAAAATGGGATCAGCATAATACTGGACGGGGTTTTCAACCATACAGGAAGCAACAGCCTTTATTTCAACAAGGACGGCAAATACGATTCCGTCGGAGCCTACCAGTCTGTGGATTCAAAATACTATCCCTGGTACAGCTTCACAAACCATCCCGAGGAATATGAATGCTGGTGGGGTTTCAAGACACTTCCTAATGTAAACGAAATTGAGGGATCCTTTGAGGACTTCATTGTATTCTCATCCGACAGCATTGTCAAAAGGTGGATAAGCGAAGGCGCATCGGGATGGAGGCTTGACGTGGCAGACGAGCTTCCTGAAAAATTCATCCGTGATATCCGCAGGGAAGTCAAGAGGGAAAACAGCGATGCGGTCATCATAGGTGAGGTTTGGGAGGATGCATCAAACAAGGTGAGCTACGGCGAACTGAGAAGCTACCTGCTGGGAGACGAGCTGGATTCGGTGATGAACTACCCTTTCAGAAGCATCCTCCTGAGCTTCCTTCACGGAGGTATAGACGGGGAAAGATTCAAGCAGGAGATATACAGCCAACATGAGAATTATCCGCCCGAGAGCTTTTATTCCCTGATGAACCTCGTGGGAAGCCATGACAGGGCAAGAATAAAAACGGTTCTCGGCGAGGCGCCCGTCGAATATAACCTTAGCCTGCATGAAATTGCAAACTACAAGCTTTCGGAGGACAAGGAACAGCTGGCCAACAAGAATATAAGGCTTGCGGCGGCAGTCCAGATGACGTTTCCGGGGGTTCCAAGCATATATTACGGCGATGAAGCGGGAATGCAGGGTTACAAGGACCCTTTCAACAGGGGGACATATCCCTGGGGAAACGAAGACAAGTCCCTTGTAAAATGGTACAAAGACATAATAAGTGTGAGAAACGGGACGGACTGCCTCAGGACCGGTGTTTTCAAGCTGGATTACTGTGCAAATGACATAATTTCATATATCAGGTATATCAGGGACGGCAAAGATGTATTCGGGAACCCCAAGGACGACGGCTTTGCGCTGGTTGTTCTTAACAGGAGCGCCGATGCGGGAAGATGGGTGGAAATTGACATCCATGAAACCGAATCGGAGTATTTATATGATGCAATGGATCCGAATTACAGGGTGCCGGTTATTGACAGCAAAGCGAGGCTCCATATACATCCCCTGCAATGCAGGATACTTTTGGATAAACAGGCTTCCGGCATGAGATGATTGCCGGAAGCTGTTTTTTAGCCTTATCCGCTTATAAAGATGCTTTGATTTTTTTGCATAATAATGCTAAGATAAGAATATATTTATGCATTGTTTTATACAGTGCAGGTGAAGAGGAAGCGAAAAAGATGTATAAAATACTCGATAACATAAAAGATGTAAACGAAATGAAGCATCTGACTATATATGAAAAGGAACTGTTGTCGGAGGAGATAAGGGAATTCCTGATAGACAAGGTTTCAAAAACAGGGGGGCACCTTGCATCTAATCTTGGTGTGGTGGAGCTAACCATAAGCCTGTTCAGCATTTTCGATTTGAATAAAGACAAGCTTATATGGGATGTGGGTCACCAGTCATATGTGCACAAGATACTGACCGGCAGGGCGAAAGGGTTTGACAATCTGAGACAGTACGGCGGCTTGAGCGGGTTTCCGAAAAAATCCGAAAGCGTATATGATTTTTTTGACACGGGTCACAGCAGCACATCCATATCTGCGGCACTGGGCATGGCGACGGCCAGGGACCTCAAAGGTGAAAAGCACGAGGTCGTTGCGGTAATAGGCGACGGTGCTCTGACCGGCGGAATGGCTTTCGAAGCACTTAACGACCTGGGATACAGGAAGTCGAAGGTAATCATAATACTCAACGATAACCAGATGTCCATTGCAAAAAACGTCGGCGGGTTGTCAAGCTACCTCAGAAGGCTTAGGAGCGATCCGAAATACGCTAAATTCAAGGAAGAGCTTGAGCTTAACATAAAGAAAATACCGAATATAGGTCCCGGGGTTGCCAGGACGCTTGAAAGGATAAAGAACGGCATCAAGCAGATGGTTGTGCCCGGGATGCTGTTCGAGGACATGGGAGTGAAATACCTGGGACCTGTAGACGGCCATGATATAACTGAACTTACCAGGATGCTGTATTCGGCGAGAGCCCTGAAAGGGCCTGTCATAATACATGTCAAAACCCAGAAGGGAAAGGGCTATGAGCATGCGGAAAAGAGGCCAGACAAGTTCCACGGCATAGGTCCCTTCGACTGTGACAGCGGAGAGATCAACAGCTGCCCTGACTGCACAACCTATTCCAAGGCTTTCGGGGACAGCATGATAAGGCAGGCTGAAAAGAACAAATATGTTGTTGCGCTGACTGCGGCGATGAGGGACGGTACGGGGCTCAAGGATTACTCGGAGCTGTTCCCGGAAAGGTTCTTCGATGTAGGGATAGCAGAGCAGCATGCTGTAACCCTGGCTGCAGGTATGGCAAAGGAAGGGCTCAGGCCTGTATTTGCAGTATATTCAACATTTCTGCAGAGAGCATATGATCAGATACTCCACGATGTATGCATCCAGAATCTCCCGGTGGTATTCGCCATAGACAGGGCTGGCCTTGTGGGAGAGGACGGGGAGACTCATCAGGGGATTTTCGACCTGTCTTTCCTGTCACACATACCCAATATAGTCATCGCTGCTCCGAAATGCACGGGTGAGATGGACAGCCTGTTTGATTGGGCTCTGAAGCAGGATTTTCCCGTTGCGGTCAGATACCCTAGAGGAGGAGACAGTGAACATTTCTGCATGCCTTCCGTCAGGGAGTTTGAGCTCGGAAAATGGGAAATGCTATGCGGAGAGGGAGATGTCGCAGTGATTGCAACAGGCAGAATGGTTCAGACTGCATTGGAAGCAGGAGAGCTGCTGGCTGCATCGGGGATAAAGGTAAGGATAATCAACGGGTGCTTCATCAAGCCTATCGACTCAGGCATGCTGAAAGAGCTTGCGGCTGAAAAAGTGGATATTGTAACCATTGAGGACAACATTATCAGCGGCGGGTTTGGCATGCAGATCCTGGAGGAGATGAAGAGCCTGAACAATAACGCACGGATTCTTAATCTGGGCTTCGAGGATAAATTCATACAGCACGGAAGCACAAGTCTGCTGTTCGAGAGCAACGGGCTTGATGCGGCCGGAATCAGGACTAGTATTGAAAACTTTATTAACACGAAGGAGTAGAATATGGCAGAGACGAAGGAAAGGCTTGACGTTCTGTTGGTAAAAAAAGATATTTTTAAGTCAAGGGAAAGGGCAAGAGCCAGCATTATGGCCGGAGAAATATTTGTCGACGGACAAAGGGTCGACAAATGCGGGGAGAAAGTCCGTGAAAATGCCGATATAGTATTCAAGGGGCAGGAACTGCAATATGTAAGCAGGGGCGGGCTGAAGCTTGAGAAAGCTATAAAAAAATTCGGCATTAACCTTGAAGGGAAGGTATGTCTCGATATAGGCGCATCGACAGGCGGCTTCACCGACTGCATGCTTCAGAACGGTGCGGCAAAGGTCTTCGCAATAGACGTGGGCTACGGCCAGTTTGCCTGGAAGCTGAGGACAGACCCCAGGGTTGTATGCATGGAGAGGACGAATGTAAGATATGTAACACCCGAGGAGCTTGGAGAGCTGGCTGATTTTGCAAGCATCGACGTTTCTTTCATCTCTCTTACAAAGGTGGTTCCTGTTGTGCTTGATCTGCTGAAGGAAGACGGGGAGATAATGGCTCTCATCAAACCTCAGTTTGAAGCGGGGCGAGACAAGGTTGGGAAAAAGGGAGTCGTCAGGGAAAAGTCAACACACCTGGAGGTTATAAAAAAGATATATGATTTTATCAAGGCGGAAGGCTGCAGTGTTATTGATGCCGATTACTCGCCTATAAAGGGTCCGGAGGGAAATATAGAGTATCTTATCTACTTCACAAAGGCTGAAATAGAGAATGAGAAGCTCATAGAGGATCTGAACGGCATAGTAGAGGAATCCCATGCGGACCTGAACAGGGAGGCGCTATGAAAACCATAGGCATAAACATAAACGTTTCAAAGGATCCTGACGGGAGCATTATGGAATCGGTCCTAAACGCGATCTATGAGGAAGACAGGAATGTCAATGTTAAAATATTTGAAAACTCGGAGGGGCTTGAAAACGAAGCTACAGCACTTCTTGAGGCTCTCATAGTTCTTGGCGGCGACGGAACAATTCTTGGAGCAGCAAGAAAGATAGCCAGGTACAGCGTGCCTATTCTGGGAATCAACATAGGGCATCTCGGCTTTCTGACAGAAGTCGACAGCTCTGAAGCCAGGGAAGCGATAAAGAAACTGCTGAGACAGGAGTTTCATACGGAAGAAAGAGCCATGCTTTCCTGCAGCTTCGAATCTCAGGGTGAAGTAAAGAACTACAACGCACTTAACGAGGTTGTGATTTCCAAGGGAACCCTTGTCAAGATAATAAAGTACGATGTTTTTGTGGACAACGATTTTTACGGGACGTTTGTATCGGACGGAGTGCTTGTTTCGACGGCAACAGGCTCGACGGCGTACAATCTGTCCTGCGGAGGGCCGTTCGTTTATCCGACGATGGATGCAATGATCCTTTCTCCGATCTGTCCGCATTCCATGAACATGAGAAGCATGGTGCTTGGAAACAAGGTCAGCATAGATGTGGATCTAAACAAGAACAGCGAGAACGTTTTCCTGACGCTGGATGGACAGGAATGGATGGAGCTGGACAAGGTCAAGAAGGTCAGGATCACGGCTTCACCGGATAAATGCAAGCTAATACGGCTGGATGGTTCAAACTACTTTAAAGTGCTAAGAAAGAAGATTACATTTAGAACAAAGGAAGGCGAAGGTGAAGAGTATGAAAATAGCGAGACACGCTAAGATACTTGAAATAATCAATGCGAAAGACATAGAGACACAGGAGGAGCTTGCAGAGGAGCTGAAAAAGAGCGGCATGAATGTCACTCAGGCAACAGTCTCCAGGGACATAAAGGAGCTGAAGCTTATAAAGGTTCTTTCTGAAAGCGGTAAATACAAGTATGCCACGATAACACATACTGAAAGCTTCATGTCCAACAAGCTGGTAAACATATTCACACAGACGGTAATCCATGTTGAAACTGTTGAGAATTTTGTAGTGGTAAGGACTATTTCCGGTTCCGCCTCCGCTGCAGCTGAGGCCATAGATTCACTGAATTTTGACGGGATAGCAGGCACGCTGGCTGGTGACAACACCATATTCGTGCTGGCCAGGACACCTGAAAAGGCCCAGACTATAAGCCATAAAATGAAAAAGATGATAAGCGAGTAGAAAGATGCTTCTTCAGCTGAACATTAAAAATTTCGCGCTTATAGAAAATCTCAGCATATCCTTCGATAAGGGGTTCAATGTCTTTACCGGAGAAACGGGGGCGGGAAAATCCATATTGATTGATGCCATCAACTATGTCCTCGGAAGCAAGTTTAACAAGGATCTAATTAGAACCGGAGAAAGCAAAACATGTGTTGAAGCTGTGTTTACCATTGAGAATGACAGGACCTGTGAAGACCTGAAAGAAATGTCGGTGGAGTTTGATGACCTAGTGATAATTGAAAGAGAGACCTTTCAGTCCGGCAAAAGCATCATAAAGGTGAACGGCAAGTCTGTTCTGGTCTCAAGCCTGAAAAAGATAACGTCCTCGCTCCTTGACATCCACGGACAGCATGAAAACCAGAACATGCTGGACTGGACAAGCCACGTTCAGTATCTGGATTACTTCGGGCAGGATAAAATCAAGGCGGAAATGGACAGGTACAGGGAAAGATTCGAAAAGCTGACAGCGATAAGGACGAGAATCAACTCTTTGTCGGGCGGCAGCGGTGAAGACGACAAGCTGGCTGATTTCATCCTGTATCAGATAAACGAGATAAGGAGCGCCAAGCTTGTTCCGGGTGAAGAGGAAAAGCTTCAGGAGAGAGCTTCGATCCTGTCCAATGCAGAGAAAATAAGCGGAACCCTTAACGGCGCATATTCAGCCTTGTATGAAGGCGCTGACGACACACCTTCCATATTCGACACCCTGGGAGTTGTAATAAGGGATCTGAAAAGCATAGAGAACCACCATCAGGAATTGAAGAAATTCACACAGGACATCCAGGACATATACTACAGCCTGGAGGGGGTTGTCGAGGAAGTAAGGAACTTCAAAAGCAATATTCATTACGATGAAAGCGAGCTGGAGGAGATCAACAACAGGATATTCCAGATAAGCGCGCTCAAGAAAAAGTACGGAAAAAGCATCGAGGAAATCCTTCGGAACCTGGAGGAGATGACCGTGAGATTTGACGTGATGGTTAACAGAAGTGAAATCCTTGAAACTCTTAGAAATGAAGAGGCGGCAATGCTGGAGTCAGCAAAAAAACAGGCTGAGGTGATACATCGTATCAGATGTGAGGTGTCCAAGGTCCTGGAAAAAAGAATACATAAGGAGCTCAGCTTCATAGGCCTTGGCAAGAGCGTATTCAAGGTGAATGTGGAACCTTCTGGGAAACTTCAGTCAAACGGGAGCGACAAAGTGCAGTTTTTTATTTCCACAAATCCGGGTGAGCCTGTGAAACCGCTGGAGAAAGTTGTCTCAGGAGGAGAACTGTCCAGAATCATGCTTGCGCTGAAAACGATTTTTGTAGACAAGGATAAAATTCCTTCTGTAATATTCGATGAGATCGATACCGGAATAAGCGGAAGGATTGCGCAGAGCGTATCCGAGAAGATGTATTCAATATCGATCGACCACCAGGTTTTCTGCGTAACACATTTGCCGCAGATTGCTTCCATGTCCGATGCGCATTACCATGTCAGCAAGGAAACCAAAAACGGCAAGACCTATACAGAGGTCGCTCTGCTTGACAAAAGGTCAAAGGAACTTGAAATAGCGAAAATGATCGGCAGCTCGGAAGTCACGAACATAACACTGGAGAATGCGAGAGAACTGATTTCGATGGCAGATTCAAAAAAACAGGAACTTAAGGAGCTGCCATAGGCGGCTTCTTTAATTGGGTGAAAAGAGGGAAATTTGCTCGCTGCGTCGAATAAAAGCTATTAAGTGAGAAGAGGTTAAGGAGGGGATGCTATGACGGATTCTGCAATAAATGTGATAGTTGCCGATGATAATATTGAGTTCTGCAATGTAATGAGAGATTATTTCATGACTCAAATAGACATAAATTTGATAGGGATTGCTTCGGACGGCTTTGAAGCTCTCGAAATGATCAAAGAGAAGAAGCCTGATCTTGTTATACTGGACATAATTATGCCTAATCTCGACGGACTGGGAGTGCTCGAGAAGCTCGGCGAGGAAAAGACCGAACACATGCCGCGCATAATCGTGCTGACGGCTGTAGGTCAGGATGTGGTTGCACAGAGAGCGATCGCACTGGGTGCGGATTATTATGTGGTGAAACCATTCGATATGGAGGTTCTAACCAGAAGGATGAGGCAGATGTTCGACAACACGCTGTACAACGGCAAAGAAAAGAAGGCATCGATGAATCCGGGCGGAGAAGGTGCGGAGCTTGGAAACAGCAATCCGGGAAACATTGAAGCCGAAATAACGAGGGTCATAAACGGCATAGGCATACCGGCTAACGTAAAAGGATACACATACCTCAGGAAGGCGATAGCCCTTGCGGTAGATAACCAGCAGCTGCTGTCATCCATGACGAAGGAGCTGTATCCTGCCATAGCTGAAACCTATAATACTACGGGAAGCCGTGTCGAAAGGGCTATCAGGCATGCGATAGACATAGCCTGGTCAAGAGGCCAGCTTGAGAACATGCAAGACATATTCGGATATGCGACTACGCGTGAACATGTAAAGCCTTCCAACGGCGAGTTCATAGCAATGGTGGCTGACAGGCTCAGGCTTAAAAACAGTATAATTGTCTAAAGAGGGTGATATAATGGAAAAAAACATCAGAGAAAAAGTCGATTTTTACAAAGAAAACTACAGTTCATGCCAGCTGGTAAAAAAAATCGCAGAAAAATACAAAGGCAGCGAATTTCTGAAGGATCCCATGTACCTGGCCCTTACGGAGGACATGTCATTGGCGGACTGGAGAGAAAAAGAAGATGAGGGCATTAAGTCCAGGGCTGAAAGGATTGAAAAGGAAGAGATCTACGATTCGGAGCTTTACGAGGACGAAGAGGACTAAACAAACGCTGGGAGGGTGAAGTTATGGAAAAAACAGAATACCCTGACTTCCCATACTGCAAATGGGTCAAAAAACCTTCGATGTTCGCCGAAGGTGAAGAGTCCATGTGCCTGATATACAAGCCCACATACGAGGAGCTGCTGAGACTTTTCAGGGATTACCAGAGAGCGTACTGGAGGGTGCCGGAGATAAGGCACTACGTTGAACTCCATCTCTGGAGGTATGGCATGGTAGACAGGATAGCTGAAACCCTCACACTGTTGAAACAGGACAGAAGTGAATTTTACGGCTACAAGTAAATATCCGGAGGGCTGCGTTGAGCGGTCCTTTTTTCATTGCTGCGTGGAATGTGATGCAAAATTCGACAAAATTCAGTTGCGGCGGCGAGTTTTGGATTCATACAGAGGTGTAAATAAAGGGTTTTGTTAATAAAAATTTAATACAATAATAAAAATAACAAAAAATAAGTTTTGCAATAAAAAGCAGAAATCGGGGGGATGCCGGATTATTCGGGAGTTCATCAATGATATCGGGGCAGCGGCAGCAATGTCAATTTTTTAGTTTATGATATAATAACGTTGTTTATGTCTTGAGGGGTGTTCCATAAGGGAACAAAGACAAATAATTGAAGAATGGTGATGGTTAAATGAACAAAAAATGGATATCCGCCGCGATGGCACTCGTAATAACCCTTGGTATCAGCATCACAACCGTTTCTGCTGACCCTGCCTCCGATCTTGCAGCGGTCAAACAGCAGCAAAGTGAACTGGAATCTAAAATTTCCAAAATTGATAATGAAATCCAGACAATCATGGCTAATATAGATTATAACAAAAAAGAGATTACAGAAAAGCAGGCAGACATAAAGCAGGCTAAGGCAGACATAGCAAAACAGGAAGCGGCCATAAAGACTGAGCAGGACCTCTATGACAAAAGAATGAGAGCGCTTTACATGAACGGCCCTACAAGCTACGTTGAAATTCTCCTTGGCTCAAAGGATCTGGGAGACTTCATATCCAGAATAGGAAACTGCCAGACGATCATTGAGTACGATACAAAGCTCATAGGCGAATTCAAAGCGCTGCAGGCTGAGCTTACAGCTAACAAGGAAAAGCTTGAAAGCGATAATAAAGCACTTGTATCCCTTCAGAAAGAGAACGAAACCAAGCTTTCAGACCTGAAGAACCAGAAGGCAGCTCAGGCCCCTTTGCTGGCAGACCTGAAGGCGCTTGAAACAAAATACAGCGCGCAGCTGGCTTCCTCGCAGAACATTTCAGCCGCAGGACTCATTGCTTTAAGCCAGAGCACTACTACTGCTTCAAGAGGTTCCACAGGAGTTTCCGCTGACCAGATAATATCATATGCATCGAACTTCCTGGGAGTCCCTTACGTTTGGGGGGGAACTTCACCTTCAGGTTTCGACTGTTCAGGATTGGTTCAGTACGTTTACGGGCATTTCGGCATCAGCCTTCCGAGAGTGGCAGCCGACCAGCAGGACGTAGGAGTCTACGTAACCAGGGACAACCTCCAGCCGGGAGACCTGGTGTTCTTCGGAGACCCTGCCCATCATGTAGGAATCTATGTCGGAAACGGCATGATGCTGCACGCACCTCATACCGGTGATGTAGTAAGAGTCGGACCGCTAAACAGCGATTTCACATACGGAAGAAGAGTACTTTAATCCATGAAAAAAAGGCAGTATCGGAATATCGATACTGCCTTTTTAAATCCCTAATCTGGAACGACTACCACTGAAACCTCAGAATTTCGAACAACCTTGTTTGTCACCGAGCCAATAATCCTGGCAAATCCTGTCACCGTTGACCTGGTCATGACAATCATATCAAAGCCGCCTTCCTTCGCCGCATCAGTTATGGCATCAGGCGCGAAGCCGTAGATGAATTTCTTTTCAACCACATAGCCTTCCAGTTCCTTCGCCGCTTTGTCAAGAAGCTCGGCGCTTTCCTTTTCCTCGGCTTTTATATTTTTTTCAACGGAAATCTCGCTAGAAAGGAAAGTCACGATGACGTTGAGGAGTGTGACTTCCGCAGCCTCCTTCCCGAAGTATTTTTTTATCCAGGCGATTGAGTGCATGCTCTTTTCTGAACCGTCAAGGGGGATTAAAACCTTGATTTTTGCCATTCAAAATCATCCTTTCTTATTCAGGAACTATTGTAACTGAAACTTCGGAATCACGGACAACCTTGGTCGTTACCGAACCTATGATTCTGGCGATGCCTTTTACGCTGGATTTGGTCATAATTATCATGTCGAAGCCGCCTTCCTTGGCCTGCTTAAGTATAACGTCAGGGGCGGATCCGTGCACGCTGAGTTTTTTTACATTATAGCCTTCGATCTCTTTTGCCGCCGCATCAAGGACCTGGCTGCTTATCCCTTCTGCATTTTCCGGGTTATAGTCATATTCAAGCTGGCCGGGGAAAAGAGCCTCCACGACATGGATCAATGTTACCTCGACATCTTCCTTGCCGAAGAATTTTTTTAACCAGACAAGAGAATGCAGACTTTTTTCAGTGCCATCCAAAGGCACCAGGATTTTTAATTTTGGCATATGCGACACATCCTTCCATATAGATATAATAATTACATTCTACATCCGGGAAAGAATTCCCTTCTTTTTGTATAATCCCAGCTGCTCATAATATCTACAAGAATTGACTTCACTGGAATACGTTTACTGCATTTCATGTATATGCAAGAAATGGCAGCGAAAAATCTTTTTTCAGAATATATATTGTATTCGGAATATAACGGTGATATAATAAATTCAAGAAGTAAGAAATTACTTCCACAGATCCTAACCTCATAATAAAAACAATTTAATAGTTTCAGGAATTTGAACTTTGAAGTATATGGAATGAGCTGCATCCTGTTACAGGTGATGCTGGCGGGCAATGCGGTTGTATCACAATACGAACGAAGGGATGGTTTCTGGAATAAGAATTTTCTACAGTATGCAAATTGATAATTGCCCAGTCCCTGACCAAGGTTGCTGAGGTCAAGTAAAATGAACCATACAAGTAAAAATACCAAGTCTTCTGAAATTTAGTCTTCTACAGCATATGTAAATAGTAACTCTCCCCAGTCCCTGACCAAGGTTGCTGAGGTCCAGTAAACTAAACAATGCAAGTAAAGTACCGAGTTTCTACCTTAACCGTAACCAACTATATTATTGTAGTGCATAATCTGCACCGCAATAAAAAAACCAATTGAAATGGGTGAAAAGTATAATAGAAGAACCAATCTGTTCTAAAAAAAGGTTAGGATTTGCTTAGCCACCAATTAGTAGAGTATAGCTAATTGGTGGTTTTGCTTTGATTCGGGGATTATTTGAATAGGGGGCGATAGGATGAAAAAGAAAATTTGCCTTTTTTTGAGCGTGATATTCGCGGCTGCTTCTATGTCGGGCTGCGGAAAATCCGCAGAGCATTATGATGCGGGCAAGATATCAAGCGCCTTTGTGGACTCAAACAACGGTTTTGCGTTTGATGTCTTCAGGGAACTCAATTCAGGAGCAGGTGAAGGAAACATTTTCATCTCGCCTCTGAGCATATCCACAGCGCTTTCCATGGTGTATGAAGGTGCCGGGGGAGAAACCAGGGAAGCCATGGCCCGGGCTCTCAATTATGAAGAGATCGAACCAGCCGTGCTTAATGACGGCTACAAGAACCTCCTGCTGCACCTGAACTCACAGGACAGCAAGGTCAAACTCGGCATCAAAAACTCAATATGGATAAGGCAGGGTGAAGCCATAAAAGAGGATTTCATAAATACAAACGAGGATGTCTTCGATGCCTACATCTCTGAAATAGATTTTTCTCAGTCTGATGCTGCAGACAGGATCAACAAATGGATTTCCGAGGCGACAGAAGGGAAGATAGAAAAGATGGTAGCTTCTCCGATAGATCCGATGGTTGTAATGTACCTGATAAACGCCATCTATTTCAAGGGCGAATGGACAACAAGGTTTGAAGAGAAGAATACCTTCGAAGCAAAGTTCAATTCGGCTGACGGAAGCCAAGGGGACATAATGATGATGAGCATGCAGTCCGATATGAAATATGCCTTGGAAGAAGGCTACAGAGCCATAAAGCTTCCTTACGGCAGCAAAAATATCGCCATGTACTGCATTCTTCCCGAGGGCGGAGCTACGGTTGACGAAATAATCGGGAACATGGACAGTAAAAAATGGGATGAGATAAAGGGCCGCACAGCAATGACCGAAGCGGTAAATATTCAGATACCCAGATTCAAGATCGATTATGGCATCAAGGAACTGAATGAGAGCCTAACAGCCATTGGCATGGGCATCTGCTTCACAGAGGAAGCGGATCTCACCGGAATCAGGGACAATATACTGATAAGCAGCGTGCTTCACAAGGCAGTAATAGAAGTCAACGAGAAGGGGACCGAGGCAGCTGCTGTCACGGTTGTGGAGATTAAGGAGACAGCCTACAGCGAGCAGCCTGAATTCATAGCTGACAGGCCTTTCGTTTTCATAATAGAAGACAGCGAGACAGGTTCGATCCTCTTCATGGGCAAATATTCCAAAGTATGATAAAATATATGTGAATATGCATGAGAGGGAGATTAGAGCCATGGATTATACTGAAAAGACACTGAATGTAAAGAAGATATATAACGGAAAGATTCTTGACCTGGAGGAGGTCGAGGTTCTGCTTCCGGACGGGAAATCCTCAAAAAGAGAGATCGTAAGGCATAACGGGGCTGTTGCGGTCATCGCTTACAAGGACGCGGACACCGTGCTGTTTGTTGAACAGTACAGAAAAGCCGTTGAAAAGGTGCTTCTGGAGATCCCTGCCGGAAAGATAGAAAAAGGTGAAGATGTGATGCTCTGCGCCATGAGGGAGCTGGAGGAGGAGACCGGGTACAAGTCGGACAACCTGACCTACCTGGGAAAGATCGTGGCGTCACCGGGCTTTTGCGACGAGTACATCCATATATTCAAGGCTGAACAGCTCTATCCCGGCGATGGTACGCTTGGGGATGAGGACGAGTTCATAGGTCTCAGGGAAGTTAAGGCCGGGGATGTAAAGGGAATGATAAGGGATGGAAGCATAGAGGACGCCAAGACCATCTGCGCATTCATGATGGCGTAGCGTTCGTTTGAAAAGGAGATGAAGCTCATGGTTAAAAGGGTAATTCTGATTGTGCTTGACAGTGTAGGTGTGGGAGAACTTCCTGATGCTGCTGAATACGGAGATGCCGGCAGCAATACCCTCTGCAACATTTCAAGGGAGATGGGCGGGCTCAGAATAGATAACATGACAAGCTTCGGAATCGGCAATATAGACGGCATGAGGGATTTGAAAAAGACAGACCAGCCCTCTGGCAGCTACGGAAAGCTTGCCGAAAAATCAAGGGGCAAGGATACTGTAACCGGGCACTGGGAGATCTCGGGCATAATCCTGGAGGAACCGCTTAAGACATTTCCGAACGGCTTTTCCCCGGATATAATTGAGGATTTCGAAAAATTGATAGGTACCAAGGTTATCGGAAATAAGGTTGCTTCAGGGACCGAGATCATCAAGGAGCTTGGCGAAGAGCACAGGAGGACGGGTTATCCGATTGTATATACATCGGCAGACAGCGTGTTCCAGATCGCAGCAAACGAAGAGGTCATTCCGCTCGAAAGCCTGTACAGGATGTGCGGGCTTGCAAGGGGCCTGTTTGTCGGGGAGCGCACCATAGGAAGAGTAATCGCACGGCCATTTGTTGTCAGGGACGGCGAGTATATAAGGACCGCCAACAGAAAGGACTACGCACTGGATCCGCCTGCACAGACGATGCTCGACTGTCTCAAAATGAAAGGGCTGGAAGTTGCTGCTGTGGGAAAGATCGAGGACATTTTCAACAAAAAAGGGATTACGAGGGCTGTCCATATAAAAAACAATAATGACGGAGTGGACAGAACCCTTGAATACATGAAGGAAGTTGATAAAGGACTTATCTTCACAAACCTGGTTGATTTCGACATGGTGTACGGCCACAGGAATAATATTGAAGGTTATGCGCGGGCGCTTGAAGAGTTCGATTCAAGGCTGCCTGAGATACTGGCTGAAATGAAGGAGGACGACGTCCTGATCCTGACTGCAGACCACGGCTGCGACCCGGTTTCAAAGAGCACGGATCACAGCAGGGAATACGTGCCGCTTCTGGTTTACGGAAAAGGCGTTAGAAGAGGATTTAACCTTGGCACGAGGGAGTGTTTCTGCGATATCGGGAAAACAATACTTGATTTCTTCGGAGTGGCAAATGACATAAACGGTACAAGCTTTTCAAAGGAGGTTCTCCTATGAGAATGGTGGATATTATCGAAAAAAAGAAGGAAGGCCTGGAGCTGAGCGGAGAAGAGATTAACTTCGCTGTACAGGGATATGTCAGTGGTGAGATACCTGACTACCAGATGTCGGCGCTTCTCATGGCGGTTTACTTCAGAGGGATGAGCAGGAGGGAGACGGCAGACCTCACCATGGCATATGTCAATTCCGGCGACAGGGCTGACCTGTCAAAGATCAGGGGCATCAAGGTTGACAAGCATTCCTCCGGCGGCGTCGGTGACAAGATATCGCTGATTGTCATCCCGCTTATGGCGGTGCTGGGTGTTCCCGTGGCAAAGATGTCGGGAAGAGGGCTCGGCCATACAGGCGGCACCATAGACAAGCTTGAATCAATTCCGGGCTTCAAGACTGAACTCAGTCCTGCTGCTTTCATAGGCAATGTCAACAGATATAAAATGGCCATCGTAAGCCAGTCGGCAAACCTCACCCCGGGTGACAAGAAGACGTATGCGCTGCGTGACGTGACCGCAACGGTGGACAGCATTCCGCTCATCGCCAGCTCCATAATGAGCAAAAAGATAGCTTCGGGGGCGGATGCCCTTGTGCTTGATGTGAAAGTTGGCTCCGGCGCTTTTATGAAGACTCTGGATGAGGCAAGGCAGCTGGCAGAGACCATGGTTCAGATAGGCAAGGATACAGGCATAAAGACCGTTGCAGTAATAACCAACATGGACCAGCCCCTTGGCCATCAGGTGGGCAATTTCAATGAGGTTCAGGAAGCCGTCGAGGTTCTCAAGGGAAAGGGAGCTGAGGACGAAGTTGCAGTAGCGCTGTCAATCGCCTCTCATATGGCAGTTCTGGGTGGAGCTTTTGACACATTCGAGGCAGCGCATGCAAAGCTGAGGAAGATACTGGATTCGGGAGCCGCACTGGATAAATTTGCTGAATTTATAGAAATCCAGGGTGGAGATGCATCATTCATCAAGTCGGGTGAAGCAGTACGCAAGGCAAAGCATGATATAGCAGTCAAGTCGGATTCTGAAGGATATGTTACAGCCATAATGGCTGAGCTCATAGGGAAGGGTGCCATGCTGCTGGGCGCCGGTAGAAAGAAGAAGGAAGACTCGATAGACTATTCTGCAGGGATTACAATCCTAAAGAAGATAGGCGACAAGGTTGAAAAAGGAGACACCCTCTGCATCCTGCATACAAATCTTGACGACTGGACTGGAGCGGAGCAGACAGTAAAATCCGCTTATACAGTTGACAGGAATGCTCCCGAGAAAATAAAATACATATATGATGTAGTGAGGTAAGGTCTTGGATATTACGTTCAGCTTTGACGAGAAACAGCAAGAGGCGATAGGCAGCGTCGCGGAAGTCTGCAGAAAAAGAGGGATCAGGGGATACATCGTTGGCGGCGCCGTCAGGGACGCTTTGCTGAAAATAAAGCCAAGGGATATAGATATGTGCTTTGAAGAAGATCCTGGAAATATTATCCCTGAGCTGGGCCTTCAGGACTATGTGTACCATGAGGCGTTCAGTACAGCGGCAGTGAGGTTTAAAAACGGCGTTGAAATGGACTTGATAAGGTGCAGGAAAGAAGTGTATGAAAGGAACGGAGCGCTGCCGGCTATAATACCTTCCGACATTAAAGATGATTTGGGGCGGCGTGACTTCACAGTCAACGCCCTTGCTTTTGATGTGGTGGAAGGAAGGGTCATAGATCCCTTCGGCGGTGCTGATGATATCTTTGCAAAACGAATAAAAAGCGTCCATGCGGACAGCTACAGGGAAGACCCTACGAGGATTTTCAGGGCTGTAAAATATGCGGCCAGGTACGGATTTGAAATCACAGAAGCCGATGAGATAAAGAGGTGCATCGGCGAGGGCGTTTTCGGCAGCATAAGCAACGAAAGGTACTTCAACGAAATATCATCGCTTTGCAGCGAAAGCTCATGGATTAAGGCACTCCTTTGCTGCGGGAAACTAGGCATATTCGACCTGGACGGGAGAAAGCTGGGTCTGGAAAGCATATTGGCGGACTATTCTGACTCCAATGTCAGGATGCTTAACCTTGCATTCTCCTTGAAGGATAAGAGTCCGGCCGCCAGGATGGCAGACAACTCGATAGTGCCGCTGGAACTCAGGGAAGCGCTGAAGCGCCACCTGCAAAACGATGCAGGCAGTCAGCTCGCACTGAGCCGTGACAACTACGAGATACACTGCGTTTTGAAAAACAGCAGCCGTTACGACAGGGTAATTTTGAGCTTCGACAGAAGACTAACCTACAAGATTCTGAACTATGAGAAAAACATGGGCATTAGACTCGGTATTGACGGTGATTACGTCAAAGGTGCAGGGGTTGAAGAGGGCAGGGCGGTTGGCAAGGTTCTTGAGCATCTTATGATGCTGAAGCTGAACCTGGGGCTTGGCTGCGAGAAAAAGTACTTTGATGAAAATATAGGAGAGATACTGGATGTCATTAAATATAAAGCTTGAAAATTTTGAAGGACCCTTTGACCTTCTTCTCCATCTGATAAAAAAGAACAAGATGGACATCTACGACATAAGAATACATGATATTACGGCCCAATATCTCGAGTATATAAGGGCTATGGAGGAAATGGACCTGGAGGTGACCTCTGAGTTCATAGTGATCGCAGCTACCCTGATAGAGATCAAGTCGAGGCTGCTCCTCCCTAAATCGCCGGGAGCGGAAGACGGCCAGGATACGGCCGAGGATACGGCGGAAGCCCTGCTCAGCAAGCTGGCGGAATACAAGAGGTATAAAACCGCTTCCGAGTACCTGAAAGGCAGGTTTGACGGGACCGGGGCCATGTACAGCAAGAAGGCTGAAATAATAGAGGTGGCGAAGAAGGAGGTAAATCCGGCTGACTATCTGGGCGGGATAACCATGACAGACCTGTTCAACCTGTACTTCAATGTCGTCACGCTGCAGGACGAGAAGATGAACCAGAACACGACCTTCAGGAAAGAGATACCCATCGAGAAGTTCAAGGTCGAGGAGAAGATGGAACAGATACTAAATAAAATAAGTGTTAGGAAGAGGATGAAGTTCTCGTCTTTCATCAGCGAATGCTCATCGAAGAATGAAGCGATAACGGTATTCCTTGCATTGCTGGAGCTTATCAAACTGAGGAATCTTACAGTATTTCAGGAATCCAGCTTTTCAGATATATACATACAGGAGGAGATTCCGAGTGAAAGAAATTAACGCAAACCAAATCGAATTCGAGGAGACATCAAACAGGAACAGGCTTTATTCGGTGATAGAGTCGCTGCTGTTCGTTTCGGGCGAGCCAGTGGGATTGAGCGAAATCTCGAGGATAATAGACTGTTCCCTTGAATTCACCAGAACAATACTTGGCGAGATGCTGGAAAAATACAGAGATGCGGACAGAGGCATCAGGATTATATGCCATGAGGGTTGCTACAGCTTGGCAACAAAACCCGAGAACAGCCTTTTTGTCGAGGAGCTTCTCGGACTCAATGCAAGGCAGTCCCTTTCCCAGGCGGCGATGGAAACCCTGGCCATTGTTGCCTACAGGCAGCCTGTGACAAGGGTGGTCATCGACGATATCAGGGGAGTAAAAAGCGAGAGAGCTATTGCGAGCCTGCTGGAGAAAGGTATCATCAAGGAATGCGGAAGACTGGAAGCGCCGGGAAGACCTATACTTTATTCCACTTCCGAGGAATTCCTGAAATATTTCGGTCTTGAGAGCCTGAATGAGCTTCCAGGCATCGACAGCTTCGCTGAGGAGCTATAGTTTTACTGCAAATATACGAACATTTTCGCAGATATGAAGAAAAATATATGTAAATGTTTTCACGGAAACATAATTTTCATAAGTGTGTTGACAAAATGTTCGTGTGGTGATATTATAAGAATGCAAATTGAATAAAACAATCATACGACTGGCGGAGATGGTGGAATAAACCACAGGGAGTATGATTTTGTAAAGCCGGCCGCCTGGGCAAAGTTTTTTTGTTCAGGTTGTGGGTCTTTTTTTTATTTTATCGATACAGACGGAGGTAGCAATTATGGAAAAAAAAGAATGGGCAGGCTTTGCTGAAGGAATTTGGGAAGAAGAAATTGATGTAAGGGATTTTATAAATAAGAACGTTAAGCCTTATTTGGGAGATGACTCCTTCCTGGTCGGGCCAACTGCCAGAACAAAAAAAGTATGGGATGAATGTGTCGGGCTTCTCAAGGAAGAGCTCAAAAAAGGCGTCCTCGGCATAGACACTAAAACCGTTTCGGGAATCAACGCATTCAAACCAGGCTATATCGACAGGGACAACGAGGTTATATTCGGACTCCAGACTGACGAGCCGCTGAAAAGGATAGTGAATCCTTACGGTGGAATCAGGATGGCAAGGCAGGCTGCAGCTGCTTACGGCTATGAAATGGATCCTGAGATGGACAGCATTTTTACGAAATACAGAAAAACCCACAACGCGGGTGTCTTTGACGCATATACCGATGAGACCAAAGTTGCCAGGACAGTTGGGCTTCTCACGGGGCTTCCGGATGCATACGGCAGGGGAAGGATTATAGGCGACTTCAGAAGGCTCGCACTATACGGAGCAGACCTCCTTATAGATGAGAAGAAGAGGGACCTCAAGAAATTCAGCGGTACAATGGATGATGAAACTATCAGGCTGAGGGAAGAAATAAACGAGCAGATAAGGGCCCTTGCGAGCATGAAGGAGATGGCTGCAGGCTACGGTTTCGATATATCCAGAGGAGCAGGGAACGCTGTTGAAGCTGTACAGTTCGTATACTTTGGATACCTTGCAGGAATAAAGGAAAACAACGGGGCTGCAATGTCACTTGGAAGGGTTAGCTCGTTCCTTGACATATATATTGAAAGGGATATCGAGAGAGGATCTCTTACAGAGTCAGAAGCTCAGGAGCTTATAGACCAGTTCGTCATAAAGCTCAGGATGGAGAGACACCTCAGGACCCCTGAATACAACGAGCTTTTCGCAGGTGATCCGAACTGGGTGACCGAGTCGATAGGAGGTATGAGCGTCGATGGTACTACGCTTGTAACCAAGACATCCTTCAGATTCCTTCACACGCTCACAAACCTCGGACCTGCGCCAGAACCTAACATGACAGTTCTCTGGTCAAACAGGCTTCCGGAGGGCTTCAAGAAGTACTGCGCAAAGATGTCGATCGAGACTGATTCCATACAGTATGAAAATGACGACATAATGAGGCCTGTATACGGTGACGACTACGGAATAGCCTGCTGCGTGTCTGCAATGACATTAGGCAAGCAGATGCAGTTCTTCGGCGCAAGAACCAATATTGCGAAAGCGCTCCTATACGCTATAAACGGAGGGGTGGATGAGAAAAAAGGACTTCTGGTTGTGCCGGGCATCGACAAGCTTGAAGATGAGGTTCTTGATTTCGACAAGGTTATGGAAAATTATTTGAAAGTAATGGAATACGTGGCCGAGCTTTACATCAACACAATGAACGTAATACACTACATGCATGATAAATACGCTTACGAAGCAGGACTCATGGCGCTCCATGATTCAAAGGTTGAAAGGCTTATGGCGCTGGGAATCGCCGGACTTTCAGTTGCTGCAGACTCACTGAGCGCAATCAGGTTTGCAAAGGTTAAGCCTGTCAGGGAGAACGGCATAGCTGTTGGCTTCGAGATAGAAGGGGACTTCCCTAAGTACGGAAACGACGATGACAGGGTTGACGATATTGCAGTACACATAGCGACTGTTTTCAGCAACGAGCTTAAGAAGCACAAGACTTACAGAAACGCGGTGCATACGCTGTCGGTTCTAACAATAACCTCAAACGTTGTCTACGGAAAGAAGACAGGCTCGACTCCTGACGGAAGGAAAGCCGGTGAAGCATTCGCGCCTGGAGCAAATCCGATGCACGGAAGAGATACCCACGGAGCGCTGGCCTCACTGAATTCGGTTGCCAAAATACCGTACAGAAATGTATGCCAGGACGGCGTTTCAAACACATTTTCAATAGTGCCTGCAGCACTGGGCAAAGATGAGGAATCAAGGACAGCTAATCTTGTTTCCATCCTTGACGGATATTTTGTACAGGGAGCCCACCACCTTAACGTGAACGTGCTCAACAGGGAGACCCTGATGGATGCAATGGAGAATCCTGAAAAATATCCGCTTCTCACGATAAGGGTTTCAGGATACGCAGTACATTTCAACAGGCTCAGCAAAGACCAGCAGAAGGAAGTAATAAACAGAACATTCCATACCGGATTTTAATACAGCAGGAGAAAAGCGTGCCAGGTCAATCCAGGCACGCTTTTCTCCTCAGCCCGTAACGAAAAAAATTGCTCAAAGATTCTGAAATATTGAGAATTCAGTCAATGATATAGTATAATCATTGGTGTATACAATTTTTATACCTTAGGAGGAGATTTTCTTTGAATTATTTAGAGAAGTACAATAAGTGGCTGGATTCAGAGTACATAGATGCATCGACAAAGGCCGAGCTTAAAAACATAAGTGATAAAAAAGAAATTGAGGATAGATTCTACAAGGACCTTGAATTCGGTACAGGCGGACTAAGAGGCGTGATAGCCGCTGGTGACAACAGGATGAATGTCTATACCGTAGGAAAGGCTACACAAGGGCTTGCCGATTACTTGCTCGAAAAATATAGAGGAACCGGCAGCATTTCAGTCAGCATAGCATACGATTCAAGGATAATGTCCAAAGAATTCGCTGAAACCAGTGCAAAGAACCTGTGTGCCAATGGCATAAAAGTCAACCTTTTTGAATCGCTTAGACCTACCCCTATGCTGTCCTATACTGTGAGGCATCTGAAAAGCCAGGCTGGCATAGTAGTGACCGCTTCACATAACCCTAAACAGTACAACGGGTACAAGGTTTACGGCGAAGACGGCGGACAGGTAACTGACGAAAGCGCTGACGAAATTCTGGGATGCATAAGAAGTGTAGAGGATTTCTCAGCCATCAAAACGATGCCCTATCAGGAAGCCATTGACAAGGGACTCCTCAGCATCATCGGCGAGGAGGTCGACAGGACCTATTACGAGAAGGTCAAGGACCTGACAATAAGAAAAGACATGGTCAGACAGCACGCGCAGGATCTCAATATAATATTTACGCCGCTGCATGGTTCCGGAAACATCCCTGTAAGAAGGGTTCTGGGCGAGCTTGGCTACAGCAATCTTCATATTGTAAAGGAACAGGAGCTGCCGGATGGAACCTTCCCGACTGCGGCCTATCCAAACCCTGAAAATCCCGACGTGTTTGAATTCGCACTTAAGATGGCAGTTGCCGCCAATCCTGATATAATATTTGGGACAGACCCTGACTGCGACAGGATAGGTGTTGTAGTGAAGAATGAAAAAGGTGAATGGAAGCCGTTAACAGGAAACCAGGTCGGAGTTCTCCTTACCGACTACATGATATCGTCGCTCAAAGAAAACAATGCGCTTAAGTCAAATTCGTTTATAGTAAAGACGATCGTAACTACCGAAATGGCGAAGACCGTTGCAGACAGCTATGGGGTTAAAACTGAAGACGTTCTGACAGGCTTCAAATATATCGGCGAAATGATCAGGAATGTTCACGAGACAGGAAAAGGAACGTTCATAATCGGCTTCGAAGAAAGCTACGGATACCTGGCTGGAGACTTTGTCAGGGACAAGGATGCAATAGTCGCAGCGATGATGATATGCGAGATGGCGCTCTACCATAAGAGCAGGGGCAAGAGCCTTTTTGAGGCGCTGCTGGATCTCTATGAGAAGCACGGCTATTTCAAGGAAAAGCTCATTTCCATCGAGCTTCATGGCAAAGACGGACAGGAAAAGATAAAGAAATCACTTCATTACCTCAGGCATTCGATGAGCCGAAAGGTGGGGGATGTCAATATCGTAAGAAAGCTTGACTACAAGACAGGAATTGAAAAAGACCTTATTAAGATAACTGAATCGAACATCGCACTTCCAAGAACAAATACCCTGAAATTTGTTTTGGAGGACGGATCGGCGTTTGTTGTCAGGCCTTCAGGTACGGAGCCTAAAATGAAGATATACATGTCGGTAATAGGCAACAGTCTTCAGAATTCTGAAAATAAAATGGATGCCTTTGAAAAACTTGTCATGGAGATAATCCAGGACTCACAGAGTATATAAACAGAAGTGGGTACGCACGGCGTTACCCACTTCTTCTTCTCGGTCTTATTCAAGACCGGACTGGTATTCGTAAATCATTTTTGACAGCTGGGCGATCTTTTCAGGAGCGTCGGACATCCCGTTGGTAAACACTACGAGCACATAAGGCCTCTTTGTGTAGATGATTGCAATGTCGTTAACGTAGGAGCCGTAGTTGCCGATCTTGTGGGCCGTCAGTTCCTGAGGGATGTATTTGTCTATCCTGTCGTGGAATACTGTATTCTTCATGTTTGTTACAAGGAAATCATAGTACTGATTTTTCTCAGGGTTGTAGTACAGACGTTTCAGATAAGCAGCGTTGTCGGCAGGCTTGGTAATGTTTCCAGTGCGGGCAACCTCTCGGCCGGCCATTTCTGAGAATTTGTCGTACATCAGGTCGCGGCCTATTTTTCGTATTATCATCTGCGTGGCAATATTGTCCGAATAGACTATGGAGTACTCGCTGAGAGTCCTCAGTGGGATCGGCTCAGACCTGTCCTTGCCTTGGAGTATCCCCGTTCCGCCCTCGTAATCCGCCTCCGTATACTGCATGGCACTCTCGAAGTCTATGGTTCCTTCCTGGGCAAGGTTCATGAGAGCCATGTTCATGGGTACTTTTACAGTGCTGGCAGCTGCAAATTCCATGTCGGGGTTTATTTCTATGCTCGTCCCGATGGTAAGATCGTAGTATATGAGTCCGATTCTGGTTTCGTCTGAGGCTATATATGATTTAAGCTCACTTTCAAGATTCATGAAATCAGCTTTTTCCTTTTCAGCTTTTTTTCTGGCATCCTCTGCAGCTATGCGGGCTGCAGCTACTTCCGCAGAATGTTTCTTTGAAAGATTTGCGTTGTAGATTGCGAATGTCAGCAGGACGGCTGCTGCCAGGGCAAAGAGAGAGAGATCTCTTACATGTTTGCTCATAATGCACCTCTTAATAATAATTGTATTTTCTATCGTAATATTATAACATAATTGTTATAATGTTATGCATGTTGTAATAAAAATAATTTTGAATGGATGAGGTTGATCAGATGGATATAAAGTCATTATTTTCGGATAAACTCGATAAATTCGTTTTCCTTAAGATAAGCGGAGAAGAGGCATACCTTCCTGTAAAGTCCACAGAAATAATAAAAGACATAAAAGAAAAAGGCGGGCTGGAGAAGATCCCCTTCAGCTATTTCCTCTATGGGATGTTTTTCATTCTGGGAGCTGATGAAAAGTTCAGCTACACAGACGACTACATGAGGATCATTGCAAGGACTGAAGGGAGCACCAGGTTCATCAAGGGCAAGATTGCAGAAGAGATAAAACAGGGGAACTTCGAGGACGGCTACGTACTTCTCAAGGGTTTATCGCAGATAGAAAAATCAGAGGATGTCTTCGACAAGCTGATAATGGTTCTGGAAGAGCTGAGGTCCAGGAATTCGGTTTTCGCTGAAGAGGAAATTGCAATGCTTGAAAAGGCGAAGGAAATCCAGGGCTACTATAAACCGTATTTTTATGAAGCTGTCCTCAGAAGGGAAACAAAGGATTACGAAGGCGCCCTGAAGGCAATCAGCAGATATATTGAAATGTCAGGAACAACCGACCGGGAGGTGATAGGCTTCAGGGACGACCTTTCAAAATCAGCGGACTACGAAAAGGGCAAAGAACTAATTTACGATGATCCAAAGGGGGCGCTCAAGCTTCTAATCCCGCTCACTGATGCTTTTCCGGAGGATGCAACGCTTCTCTACTACATAGGTGTATGCTACAGGGTCCTTGAAAACCATGAAAAGTCAATCTATTATCTGAACCAGGCGCTTGAGCTCGACAATGACCTGGTCCAGGTTGTAAATGAGCTTGGAATCAACTACGCATCCATGGGCGATTGCGAAACTGCAGTTTCATACCTGAGAAAGGCATTCGAGGCGACCAAGTCCGTCGAGATATGCACGAACCTAGTTATGTGCTATCTGGAGATGGGCAACATGGAGGATGCAAAGTCCCATCTCGCGCTTGCAGAGAAGCTCGACCCTGAGGATGAGATAGTTCAGGAGCTGAAAAAACATTTAACGCAATATTAGAGTGTTTGGAAATATGGAATTATTTCTATTTATACTGTATAATGATGTATGTGCGTATTTTTTACTATGAAAGGAGAATATCATGGGGGTAGTTAAAAAAGCAATAATTCCTGCAGCCGGACTTGGAACGCGATTCCTGCCTGCTACAAAAGCACAGCCTAAAGAGATGCTGCCAATAGTTGACAAGCCGACTATTCAATATATAATAGAGGAAGCGGTGGCTTCCGGAATAGAAGAGATACTCATCATAACCGGAAGAAACAAGAGGGCGATTGAGGACCACTTCGATAAATCGGTGGAGCTGGAAAACGAGCTAGAGCTCCACAAAAAGAGCGAGCTTCTTAAGATGGTAAGGGATATATCCAATATCGCTGATATTTACTATGTAAGGCAGAAGGAGCCGAGGGGGCTGGGACACGCCATAAGCTGCGCAAGGACATTCGTCGGCAATGAGCCTTTTGCTGTCATGCTCGGAGATGACGTTGTTGACAGCAAGATCCCTTGCTTGAAGCAGCTCATAGACTGCTATTCCGAATACAAGACAACAATTCTTGGGGTTCAGCAGGTGCCGCATCAGGACGTATGCAAGTACGGCATCATAGACGGAATGTATATTGAAGACAACATCTATAAGGTGAAGGATCTTATTGAAAAGCCTAAGGCTGAAGATGCACCTTCAGATATCGCAATACTTGGCAGATACATAATAACACCTGCGATCTTCGATATCCTGGACAAGACGGAACCGGGAAAAAGCGGAGAAATACAGCTTACTGACGCTCTGAAGACCCTTATGAACTCTGAAGCGATGTACGCTTACGTATTTGAAGGCAGAAGATATGACGTAGGAGACAAGCTTGGATTCCTGCAGGCGACAGTTGAATATGCACTCAAAAGGGAAGAGCTCAGAAAGCCTTTCATGGAGTACCTTATCAACCTTAGGGAAGAGAAGCTGTTCAAGGACGTATTGCAGGAAACAACTGCTGGAAAATTATAATTCCGAGGTGAACTTATGAACAATAACAACGAATTTAGAGCCGGACTGAACGAGTTTCTTGTATACTTCGTGGATGTCATAATAGTGCTCTTGTCTATATATATAACATTCATGCTTAGGTACGATTACAATCCGCCGAGCTATAACTATGATTCATTCATACTCAGCGCTCCATGGATTGCAGTGGCATACCTTCTGCTGATGTTTGTATTCGGTTTGAACGATATTTTAAAACAGTCACTGGGTGAAACCATATATTCAGTTTTTCTGACTATCATATCACTCTTGTTTATTACAGCATTCATCACTTTTTTCCTGAGAGGATTTTCATACCCCAGGTTGGTTTTAATCCTGAGCACGC
Organism: Bacillota bacterium; assembly: GCA_017861315.1. Taxonomy (GTDB): domain Bacteria; phylum Bacillota; class Clostridia; order Clostridiales; family Clostridiaceae; genus UBA699. The sequence goes on from JAGFXP010000007.1 coordinate 79,640, forward strand.
TGATGCAGTTCCTGCTTCTTTCTGTATGGAGAGGGATTGTGTGGAAAATCAGGAGAAGGGCGCATGGGATAAAGAATTCCCTTGTAATCGGAAATGAAGCTGCTGAAACTATCAGCAAAAAGTTGATTATAAAGCAAAGGGACCTGTACAGGATAAAGTATATCTGCTCGGATAAATCCGGAAATCTCAGTAAATATCTGGATGAAGTTGAAGTTGTGTTTATGTGCAACGACATCGACCTCAACCTGAAAAGGGAAGTGGTTGACAAATGCCTCACCGGAAGGAAGAGCATATACATAATCCCCGACATCTATGAGATAGCGCTGCTGAATTCCAAACTCAGCAAGGCTGACGACATACCTATGCTTAAGGTTAAAAAGCTTGGGCTTACCTTTGAACAGAAGGTTCTCAAGAGGGCTCTCGATATAGTTGTTTCCTTGATCGGACTTGTTTTGGCATCGCCTGTAATGCTCGTAATGGCTATCCTCATAAAGAAGCAGGACGGCGGCAACGTATTCTACAAGCAGGAGAGGGTTACTGAGGATGAAAAGACATTTGATGTTCTGAAATTCAGGACCATGGTCATGAATGCAGAAAAGCTGTCCGGCCCTGTGCTTGCGGGCGAAGACGATCCGAGGATAACGAAACTGGGCAGATTCATGAGATCAACAAGGATCGACGAGCTGCCTCAGATAATAAACATATTAAAGGGTGAAATGAGCCTGGTCGGGCCAAGGCCCGAAAGGCCGTTCTTTGTGGAACAGTTCAAGACAGAGATACCTGACTACAAATACAGGACAACCGTAAAAGCAGGTCTGACGGGACTGGCACAGGTATGGGGAAAATATTCCACCACGCCGGAGGATAAGGTCAGATACGACATAATGTATATAAAAAACTACTCCATACTTCTTGATCTTAAGCTGATACTTCAGACCATCAAAATCATGTTCATGAAGGAGAGCTCGGCTGGATTGGCCAACGAAGAATATTCACTGGATAAATTGGCGGAAACATTCTCGCAGGATATAATAATAGACAAGGAATAAACACGGTTTGAAAAGGCAGTCTCCAGGCGGGGCTGCCTTTCTGGACGGGCCTGTGTGGACAAAGAAAAACAAATAAGGTATAATATTTCCAGGCTATTGTTAGGAGAGAGTGATGATGAAGGTACTGCAGATAATTAACAATCTAGATATTGGCGGAGCAGAGACGGTTTTGAAGAATTACGTTTTGAACAACGATGACAAGGACATTCAGAATCATATTTGCTTGCTTGGCGGAAGTGAAACATTCATACTTAACCAGCTGAGGGAGAAGGACATTGATATCCACAGGATGAATTTGAAAAGCAAATATTCAGCTGTCGCCGCTTTGAAACAGCTGAGGGACATTATTTCAAAAGGCGATTACGACTGTGTTCACGTGCATCTTTTCCCGGGCCAGTATTACGGAGCGAAGCTGGCGAAGGAATTCAAGGACGTGCATTTTATTTTCACGGAACACAGCACATTCAATAAGAGGAGAGAGATCAAAGCCCTGTACCCGGTCGAAAAATGGTCCTACAGCAGCTTTGAAAAGATCATATGCGTAAGCGAAATGACATGCAGGAGCCTTGGGGAATGGATGCCTTCAATAAAGCCTAAGCTTAATGTTGTTTACGGCGGAATTGTAATTGACAAGGTACATAAAAGCAAGGAGCCCCTGTACGATGCCGTTCTGGTTGGTTCCCTGAGGGGTAACGAAAAAGGTGTGGATATTTTTATAAAGGCAATCAAGAGGATTGAGTGCCATATCAGACGCGTCGCAATAGTGGGCGACGGTGTGCTCAAGGAGGAGCTCATTACATTGAGGGACAGCCTTGGCCTGAGAGACAAAATAGACTTTGTCGGAAATGTTGACAACGTAAACGAATACCTTTCGAAAAGCAGAATGTTTGTCCTCCCTTCAAGATGGGAGGGTTTCGGCCTGGCAATCCTGGAGGCTATGGCTGCCGGCCTGCCTATTGTAGCTTCAAATGTCGGCGGGATACCTGAGATCATTGAGGACGGAAAAGACGGAATACTGGTACCCGTTGAGGACGTAGAGGCTTTAAGCGCAAATATGCTTGATGTTTTACAAAACGAATACAAGGCTTCTGTACTGGCTGCAAATGCATATAAAAAAGTGCACGAAAGATTCTCCATTGAAGCTCATGTCAAAAGACTGAACAACCTATACAAATCATTACTGTAGTAAAAAACGAATGAGAAATCAGAGAGGAAAGTGGAAATGGAAAACACGAATAAACAAGACAATTTTCATGTATTTTTCAACACGATAAAAAGGTACATAATACTTCTGGTCATTGTGACTGTTGCAGGAGCGGGGGCTGTTGGCGTGTATCTGAAAGCGAAACCGCCTATGTATCTTGTGGAGAGGCAGCTCAAGATTAATACGAGCACTCTTGAGACCCTGGACAGGCAGCCGGGGGAAGTAATATACCTGGACAAGATATACGAAAACATCTCACAGCAGGAGGATCTGCAGCAGGTTTACAAGTCTAAGGTCGACGCGAATGCAGGCGCTGAGGGCATTGAAGCCTGGGCCAAGGACACTCTGGAGATAACTCAGAATCAGAGCATAATCGCTGTGAAGTCTTCTACAAATGACAAGGAGCTGAGCGAAGCTCTTTCAGTTGCTTACTACAACGCGCTGGATTCTGTGGTCAAAGACATAGCAACTGAAGTTTATAATGAGAAGATAGACTATAATCAGAGAAAAATCGGGCTCATAAACCAGAAGATACAGGAAATTTCAGGCGGAAGCGCAGCAAACGATTTTGACCCGTATACTGAATCGCTGAATATTTTGGCAGAGGCACAGATTATGCAGGAAAATTATATCTCGCCGCTGGAGCTTATTCAGACACAGGAAAGCACGGTTACTACAAGCAAAAAAGCACTCCTCAGCTATATGATCATGGGAGCCGCAACTGCATTCATGGCAGGGATTTTCTTTATATTTCTTTTTGATTATGCAAAGGGTCTCAAGAAAAATGCAAGGAAAAAGGCGATCAAATGATATATTTAGTTATTTTAGGAGTAATGTTTATCTTTGCTTTTCTAGACGTCTGTGAAGAAGAAGTATTCCCAAAATACAGGTATATTTTCTTAGCCTTTTTCTTTATGTTTCTTTTCCTGTTCGCGGGTTTAAGGTATGAGGTAGGCTACGACTTCTATTCGTACAGGGACATATTCAGAGTGGTCGATTTAACCAACCTCACCAAGCTTGATCTTGAAATTGGCTATACTGCTTTTAATTTAATCCTGAAGACTATGGGCTTTGGTTTCCAGGTCGTACTGATACTGATTGCGGCATTCAGCCTGTTTTTTAAATACGAGGCCATTAGAAAATATTCCATATATCCTTTTATTTCACTGATAATATACTTTTCGTCAAACTTTATTATCCAGGACTTTGGGCAGATAAGGCAGGGGCTTGCGATCGCCATGACCTTGTACAGCATCGGGGCAATAAAGGACAGGAAGCTTTTCAGGTTCTTTGCAATGATGACGATAGCCGTATCGTTCCACTACTCGGCCATACTTTTCGTGCCTTTCTACTGGCTGGGAAACATCAAACTGTCATATAGAAAAATGGGAATCATACTGGCGGCTTCCGTAATATTATACATTGCTATAGTGCTCGGGGGTATTGAATTTGTGTTCACGCATGTCATCAGGTCTGAGTACATATTGTACAAGTTCAAAGCATATTCTGGGGACCCGATCGGATTCTTCACCTTCACCTTCATGTTCAGGGTGTTCATATTCGCTGCCTTTGTAGCTCTGGAAGAAAAGATCAGGCCGGCATGCAAATACTATGATATCCTGAGGAACGGGTACTTCATGGCCATAATTTTCTATATAGTCTTCAATACAAACGAAGGCCTTGCAACCAGAGGTGCGCTTTACTATAAAATGTTCGAAGTATTCCTGATACCGTATATAGTGTACGGAGTTAAGGATAAGCTGCTCGTATTCAATGCTATAATGATATTCTACCTGTATACGATAAAGGATGTGATCGGCGCTGTTTTCGGGAGGGCGGACCAGTTCTCGCCATACAACAACGTGATTCTTGAATTGATTAAAAAGGGTTTTAGCCAGTGATGCTGGTAAAATAGCAGGGGCTGCGGCTCAACTTGGAATAAGTTGGCTGCAGCCCCTGTGTATTGTTTGTTTTAATTGTTAAGACAGGATACTATTGCATCCGCTATGGCTGAAGCACATCTGTCCTGATAGCTTTCTGTAACCAGGAGGCTTTCCTCCTCCGCGTTTGTAAGAAAACCTAATTCGGCAAGCGCGACGGCGCAGCTTGAATCGGTGTGCCCTACCAGGTAGAGCCAATCACCGTTTTTCAGTCCTCTGTTGGCAGAGCCCAGCTCTTCTACAAGCGCATTCTGAATCGCTGCAGCAAGTTTCAGACTCTCAGGATCCGTAGTGTCATACAGGGTTTCTGTGCCGTTTGCGGAAGCCACGTTATCTACCGCGTTGCAGTGTATGCTTACAAGATAAGCGGCTCCTGAGCTGTTCGCTGTATCGCATCTGGCTTGAAGGCTAGTTGTAACGTCTGTTGTCCTTGTATATACCACATTTACGCCTGCCGCCTCAAGCATAGCTCCAACCTTCAGAGCGACCGGCAGGTTTATAGTCTTTTCGTAAACTCCGGTCACGCCTATAGCTCCAGAATCTGTACCGCCGTGCCCCGCATCCAAAACTACTGTGTAAGAGCCGTTTACTGTCGAACTTCCGACCGTCACTTCGCAGTAGGCTAACTTGTCATACTGGTTTGCTGATGACTTGTCTTTCACGAAGCACATTATCTGGTATCTCCCTGCGGAGTCGAAAGACCAGTTGATGGACGAAAATGAACCGTAAGCCTGAACCAATGTCCAGACCTTTGTCTGGTAGTCGTAAATGTGGAACTGGTAGAGAAGGGATGTGCTTGTTCCGTCGCTGACAGTGAATGTTTCAAGTTTGCCCTTTACAGTCGCGAGCTCGGTCGGGCTGGTTGTGTTCATTGTTGTAACGGATGCTGCATTTTCGATTACTGTAGCGTTGCAATAAGCAACCTTGTCATATTGATTGCTTGATGCCTTATCTTTCACATAACATTTCACTTGGTAGTTTCCAATTGTTTTGAATGTCCAGTTGAGCAAAGGGTTTGTGCTGTAGTCCTGCGCTACGGTCCAGACTTTCTTTTGACAGTCGTATACGTTATATTGATACAATAGCGTAGTTCCGCCGCTCGCGCTAACTTTTATTGTCTCCTGTTCACCTACAGTCGTTGTAAGCTGTTCCGGTGTAATTCCATTTAACGTAACAGGTGCAGAATTTACTGTGGCTTCGCAGTATGCCACGGCATCGTATTCCTTGGTTGAGGTGACATCCTTTATGAAGCACATCACCTGGTAATTTCCTAGTGCTGTGAAAGTCCACTTAAGACTGGAAGAGGTGCTGTAGCTTTGAACCATTGACCACTGCTGGGTCTGGTAGTTGTAAATGTGGTACTGGTAAAGCAATGATGTCCCTCCGCTGGCGCTTACCGTTATCGTTTCCTGTTTGCCTTTGTAGGTTGCCAGCTTTGAAGGCGTAATGCCGTTCAAGGTGACAGGCTGAACATTGACCGTCGTCTCGCAGTAAGCTGCTGCATCGTATTCCTTGACAGAGTTGACATCTTTTACGAAGCACATGACCTGGAAGTTTCCGAGTTCATTGAAGGTCCACTTGAGTGATGCGTTTGTGCTGTAATCCTGAACCATGCTCCAGGTCTTGGTCTGGTAGTTGTATATATGGTAGCGGTAC
>JAGFXP010000047.1 GCA_017861315.1 Bacillota bacterium
CTTCAATGTCAACGTCCATACCGACTCAAACGGATACATCATGGGCGGTTCCGGCGGCCACAGCGACACGGCTGCAGGGGCGAAGCTGTCAATGATAATCGCGCCGCTTTCCAGAGCGCGTCTTCCCATCGTAACGGATCGCGTGACCTGCATTTCCACACCGGGCAAAGACATAGATGTGGTGGTTACTCAGAAAGGCATAGCTGTAAATCCGAAAAATAAAGAGCTGAGAGACCGCCTGACTCAGGCCGGCTTGCCGATAGTTGACATTCACGAGTTGAAGCGGATTGCAGAGCGGATCACCGGTGTGCCAAGAAAACCGGAAAAAGGCGGCCGCCCGGTGGCGAAGGTAATAGGACGGGACGGAACGCTTCTGGATACAATCTGCAGCGTATCGGATTCGGGATTTTAAACTTGACAAAAATATACCGACTCCCCATAATTGAATTAGTACAATTATGGGGAGTTGATTTTTTGGATCAGTATAGAGTGAATCCTGACAGCGAAGTACCAATTTATCAGCAGCTGGCTGATGCGATATATGCAGATATTAAAGGCGGAAAGCTGCCCGCCGGCACAAAACTGGCGACAGTTCGCGAGATGTCAAACCAGCTTCAGATTGCCCGCGGCACTGTAAAGCGTGCGTACGACGAGCTGGAAAAAATGGGTGCGGTTGAGATGACTCAGGGCCGCGGCACCTATATACGGTATCGGCCTGAGACCTCCGACAGCCGAAAAGAAAGGGCTATGGTTGCCATTGAACAAATGCTGAACCAATTGGAAAGCCTGGATATTTCGCCGGTGGAGGCGAAGATATTCATTGATTTAAAGCTGCGCGAAAGGGCGCATCTTAACAAGGCAATCAGTGTTGCGCTGGTCGAATGCAGCCCTGAAGTGCTTTATCAGCTTGAAGAAAGCATGCGCAAGTTGAAAAATGTCGATGCCTATCAGTATTTGATAGACGATATTTTAGAATATCCCTATAAAATAGGCGAAGAAATGGATGTCATAGTTACCTCGGCCACTCATGCAAAAGCTTTGGAAAATGTGATTTCGGAAAAAGGGAAAATAGTTAAGGTTGCCCTTAACTTAGTGACGCGGTCCATCATGCAGCTGGCATTGCTGGAAAACGGTCAAAATGTTGGCGTTATATGTCAAAGCAAACGTTTCGGAACGCTTTTACAAGATGTGTGCCTTGCTTATGCGAAGCAGACAAACGTTTCCCGGCTCTGGTTATTTGACCGGGAGCAGGACTGCGGGGCATATTTGGAAGACAAGGATGTGCTGCTTATTCCGGAAGGATACAAGAAATTCTGCAGCCGCAGGGACGCAGAGCTGATACAAAAATTTGGAGAAAAGCATATGGTGATCCAGTGCGCATACCAGATTGACCAGGGGTCTTTTATGTATCTTGAAGAGCGTATCGGTGAACTTCAAAAAAGAAAAGAAATATAAGCCAAATGCAAATAAGAATGCCTCCGCAATTTACTTGTCGGAGGCATTCTTGACGTTTTTGTTTTTGTATGCAAATTCGCTTGACATTTAGCATGTATCGCTATAATATATAGATATATTACAATGCAATATATTGATATATACCATTAATCAATAATAAGAATCGCTATGAGGTGAAAACGATGGAAAAAAAAGTTATAATCCTTGGTGTCATCGGTGCAGATGTTCATGCTGTCGGTAATAAAATATTGTACCACGCATTTACAGAAGCCGGGTTTGAAGTGATCAACCTTGGCGTTATGGTTTCTCAGGAAGAATTTATAGCAGCGGCAATTGAATCAAATGCAGATGCAATTGTAGTCTCTTCCCTTTACGGTCAAGGCGAACTGGACTGCCGCGGTTTGCGTGAAAAGTGTGATGAGGCAGGCTTGAAGGATATACCTCTTTTAGTTGGCGGAAACATCGTTATTGGAAAGCAGGTTTTCGAGGAGGTCGAAAAACGTTTTAAGGCAATGGGCTTTAACTGCGTGTTTCCTCCTGGAACAAGACCTGAAACAGGGATTGAAGCATTAAAGGAAATTCTACATATGGAAGGCTAACAGGGGGGGACGAAGCATGAAACCCGTTTTACTGATTGACTTTGGCAGCACCTATACAAAGGTCACAGCAGTGGATTTAGACAGCGAACAGCTTCTGGGCACAGCGTCTTCATACACCACGGTTCAAACCGATATCAATGAGGGTCTGAGCAATGCAATCAAGCTTTTGGAAGAAAAAACCGGCAAACTTGACTTCGCAGAACGCTTTGCCTGCTCCTCTGCAGCCGGTGGGCTGAGGATGATAACAAGCGGGCTGGTGCCGGAATTGACGGCCGAAGCTGCAAAGGTGGCAAGCCTGGGGGCCGGTGCCAAGATCATAAAGGTTTTCAGCTTTCAGCTGACGGAAGACGACATTGAAGAGAAAGGCAAAACCTGACATATTCCTTCTGGTAGGAGGCACCGACGGCGGAAATACAGAATGCATCCTGCATAATGCGAGGATGCTGGCGTCTGTCCCGGGCGATTTCCCGATTGTAATCGCCGGCAACAGAACGGCAGTCAGGGAATGTCAGCGAATCCTGGCAGGGCGCCAGGTATATATTTGTGAAAATGTCATGCCGAAATTTGGCGTTTTGAATGCAGAACCGGCACAGAAACAGATTCGCGAGATCTTCCTTCACCGGATTATACAGGCAAAAGGCATGACGAAGGCATCGGCCCTGATTTCAGGAATCATGATGCCCACGCCATCCGCGGTTATGAAAGCAATGCAGCTTCTGGCTGAAGGCTTCGAAGATGAACCTGGAATCGGTGAACTGATCGGCGTCGATGTCGGCGGCGCGACAACAGATGTCTATTCCATTGCGGATGGGATGCCGGAGCATACGAACACGGTCTACAAGGGCTTGCCGGAACCTTATGTAAAGAGGACAGTTGAAGGCGATATCGGAATGCGGTACAGCATAGCCGGCATCGTGGAAGCGGCAGGCATCAAGCGCATCAGCCAGCTGTCGGGGTTGACCTATCAAAAAGTTGATGAACTGATAGGGTACCTGGCAATAAACACCGACGTTTTGCCAAACGGCAACCATGAACTCGAGATGCTGGACTATGCCCTTGCATCCCTGGCAATCGAGATCGCCGTCACAAGGCATGCAGGAACAATGGAAGAAGCGTATACACTGATGGGCCTGACCTATGTACAGTCCGGCAAGGACCTGACCAGTGTAAAACAGATTATTGTTACAGGCGGCAGCCTGATACATACAAAGCGGACATCAGCTATCGCTGCCCACGCGCTGTATGATGAAAAGAACCCCATGTCCCTCAAACCAAAGGACGCAGAAATATGGATCGACAGAAGCTACATCCTGGCTGCAATGGGTCTGCTTTCGCAGCATTATCCGCAAACTGCGTTACGTATAATGAAAAAGGAGCTGAAAAAAGATGGATATTCAGAATAAAAAAATCTCAGAAGCCGAGTTTGAACAGCTGCGTAAAGAAGTTTTAACACAGTGGCCAACAGGAAAAGATGTCAATCTGGAGGAGGCAGTAGCTTATCATAAAGCGATGCCGGAAAAGAAGGACTTCTCCAAGAAGCTGATCAAAGCTAAGCAGGAAAAAAGAACCCTGATTGAACCCCGTGCAGGCGTTCCTGTAATAGACGAGCATATTAAGCTGTTGAAATATCTCCAGGATAATGGCGAGGCGGACCTTCTGCCGACAACCATCGACAGCTACACACGCCAGAACCGTTATGCGGAAGCAGAAAACGGCATAAGCGAATCCATCAGACTGGACAGAGCCATGCTAAACGGCTTCCCGGCAGTCAACCACGGTGTGGCGGGCTGCCGCAAAATCATTGACAGTCTGGACACTCCGGTACAGGTGAGGCATGGCACGCCGGATGCAAGGCTTCTGACTGAAATAACTTATGCAGGCGGCTTCACCAGCTATGAAGGCGGCGGTATATCCTACAATCTGCCTTACTGCAAGAATGTTCCGATGGAAAGAACCATACGCGACTGGCAGTATGTTGACCGCCTGACCGGCTTGTATGAGGAGATGGGGGTTTCAATAAACCGCGAACCATACGGACCGCTTACAGGCACTCTGGTACCTCCCTTTGTCTCACATGCGGCGGCGATCATCGAGGCGCTGCTTGCAGCGGAGCAGGGTGTAAAGAATATCACCGTTGGATACGGACAGTGCGGCAACCTGATCCAGGATATCGCAGCAATCCGTACCCTTGAAGAACTTACAGATGAATATCTGCAGAAATACGGCTACAGCGATGTTATAGTCACAACCGTTCTGCACCAGTGGATGGGAGGTTTTCCTGCAGACGAGGCAAAGGCATTCGGCGTTATCTCCCTGGGCAGCACCATCGCAGCGCTGGCCAAGGCAACAAAGGTCATAGTCAAGACGCCTCACGAAGCTGTAGGCATCCCTACCATGGAAGCGAATGCAGCAGGGCTGCGCTGCACCAAGCAGGTCGTGAACATGCTGGCTGACCAGAACTTCCAGAACAACGAACTTGAGAATGAAAAGGAAATCATCCGTCAGGAAACCCGATGCATCGTTGATAAGTGCTTCGAACTGGGCGAAGGGGATATTGCAATAGGCGTATGCCGCGGCGTTGAAGCCGGCGTACTGGATGTACCGTTCGCACCTTGCCGGGCAAATGCGGGCCTTATGCTGCCGGCACGTGACAACAACGGCGCAATCCGTATCCTGAATATGGGCAACCTGCCGTTTAGCCAGGATCTGAAGGACTTCCACAGAGAAAAGATTGAAGAACGTGCTAAGGCTGAAAAGCGCGAGGTTTCGTTCCAGATGGTGATTGATGACGTTTATGCAATCGGCAAAGGCCGCCTTGTTGGACGCCCTAGATATTAACTAGCAAAGGAGAATTCATTATGAAAATTGTTGATGTTGTTTGTTCCGAAGGACGTACCGGCTTTTATTTTGATGATCAGCGTGCGATCAAGAAAGGCGCTGGACATGACGGCGTTTTCTATATAGGCAAACCTGTCACAGAGGGTTTTACATCCGTTCGCCAGGCAGGTGAATCCATTTCAGTTATGATCATTCTGGAAGACGGCCAGATCGCTTACGGAGACTGCGCTGCTGTCCAATACAGCGGAGCAGGCGGACGAGACCCGCTTTTCCTGGCAAAAGACTTCATACCTTTGATTGACAAATATATAAAGCCTGAACTTGTCGGAAAGGAAGCCGATTCCTTCCGCGACCTAAGTGCAATGATGGAAGCTATCCAGATAGGCGGCAGGCGTTTGCACACAGCTATCCGCTATGGCGTTTCCCAGGCAATCCTCGATGCAGTTTCAAAGGCAACCGGCCGATTGATGTGCGAAGTCGTTGCCGACGAATATAACTGCACCGTATCAGAAACACCTGTCCCGATATTCACACAATCCGGCGACGACCGCTATGACAATGCCGACAAGATGATAATCAAAGGCGCGCAGGTCCTGCCCCACGCATTGATCAACAACGTCGAGACAAAGCTTGGCAGAAACGGCGAAAAGCTGGCTGAATATGTTGTTTGGCTGCGCGAACGCATACTTAACAACCGTTTAAGCGAGGAATACAATCCCATACTCCATATAGACGTATACGGCACCATAGGCGTTGCGTTCGGCGACAACAACTATAAGGCTATGGCAGACTACCTGGCAAAGCTGGAAGAGCTGGCAAAGCCGTTTAAACTGCGCATTGAAGGCCCTATGGACTGCGACACGGACCGTGAAACACAGATGATTGCCCTGTCAGGCCTTACCAAAGAACTGGATGACCGCGGCATCAACGTTGAACTTGTGGCTGACGAGTGGTGCAACACGCTTGAGGATATAAAGTATTTTGCAGATCACAAGGCCGGGCATATGGTTCAGATTAAGACACCTGACCTTGGCGGTATCAACAACACGATCGAAGCGGTTCTGTACTGCAAGGAAAAAGGCATAGGAGCATATCAGGGCGGCACCTGCAATGAGACAGAACGCAGCGCTCAGGTTTGCGTAAACTGTGCTATGGCGACCAATCCGGATCAGATCCTTGCAAAGCCGGGCATGGGTGTTGATGAAGGATATATGATAGTTTTCAACGAAATGCAGCGTATTCTTGCTTTGCGCAAGGCGAAGAACAACATGAAAAAGTGATTGCTATAAAGCGGGCACAGGATAAATCCTGTGCCCAATACACTTGACAGACAATTTGAAAAATTTGTTGACATGCGGAAATATGTTGGTATAATAGCACTTAATACTAATTTTATTTAACGGAGGATTCTCTAATGGAGAATATCATTGGAAAGGGAATAAGCGTAAGAGAATATTTTTATTTTAGCTGGAGCTATTATTATTTTAGCGCTGGTTATTTTTTCTACGCAAAATTATATATTCCACTTTACAATGAGTTAAATAAATTGAAGTTTGTCTTGCATAGAAGATCTCTATGCGCATAAGATTTTAAATTTGATTTACATGATAAGGCTCATTAGAGCCTTATTTTTTTTACCAATTAATATACAAGGGGGATGAGACAATGAAAGAAATGAGCAAAAATATAATTTTAATAGGAAGGCCTGATTCCGAGAAGGCCGCCATTGGTAAAATTATATCTGAAAAGTTAGGGTTCAAATTCGTTGATACAGATCAAGGTTCAGGAGGAGAAGAGTACAATAAATTTGCGAGAAGCAAGTGTACGGTAATTTCCACTGAAGCAGACGTAATAAAAAGCCACCCGGATATAAAGGGGTTAAGAGAAAATGGAGTTGTCATATTCATTGATAATAAAGGTCAGCTGAAAGATGAGAAACATGAAATTCACAGGAAATGCTGTGACCTGCACCTGGTCAATGACAACAATATCGATGAGATAGTATTTTACATCTGCTCTCTGTGGGGCTTAAATACGATATCCTGATCGATTGAAACGAGAAAAATATATTTGCCGGAGGATTCTATTATGGAAAAAATCATTGGAAAGGGAATAAGCGTAAAAAAATTTTTTTATTTTAGCTGGAGCTATCTATATTTTAGCTTTTGCTATTTATTTTGCGCAAAATTAAATATTCCAATTTGCAATGAGTTTGATAAACTAAAGTTCCTGGCTGGCAGAAAATTCCTGTTGGGATAACGCTGTTGATTTTGTTTATGGAATAAGGCTCATTTTGAGCCTTATTTTTTTATGTAATCAGGGGAAAAAAATTAGATGGAGGTACAACCATGATAGTGATAATAAAATCTGGAACATCTAGAGAAAAAATTGAAGAACTGAAATCCGAAATAGAGATGGACGGATGCCGGGTGAGCGAGGTTGAAGATGAAGGCAAATGCACACTGGGGCTCATAAGAAACAGCGCAAAGGCAAATCTGCCGAGAATTGAGGCTAACAGCTGCGTAGAAAAAGTTTCAAAAGTGCAGCAGCCATACAAACTTGCAAACAGACTTTTCCATCCATGTGATACTGTTATTGCGGTGAACAATGAAACCATCGGGGGAAACAAGCTGGCAGTAATGGCTGGACCCTGCTCAGTAGAGAGTGAAGAGCAGATAGTCGAGATAGCAAAATTGGTCAAGGCGAGCGGCGCAGGGTTCCTGAGGGGCGGAGCTTTCAAACCAAGGACATCCCCATACAGTTTCCAGGGGCTTAAGACACATGGCCTTGAACTGCTGAAAATTGCAAGGCAGGAGACAGGTCTTCCTATTGTAACCGAAATCATGTCTGCTGACATGATCGGCGAGTTTGTTCAGAACGTTGATGTCATACAGGTGGGAGCGAGGAACATGCAAAACTTCGAACTTCTTAAGGAGCTTGGAAAAACAAAAACGCCGATACTTCTGAAGAGGGGATTTTCGGCAACCATAGAGGAACTGATTATGTCAGCAGAGTACATTATGGCAGGCGGCAACGAGAATGTGATACTTTGCGAAAGGGGAATAAGGACATTTGAGACCTACACAAGAAATACGCTTGATTTAAGCGCTATACCTGCAATAAAGAGGCTGAGCCACCTTCCGGTTATTGTGGATCCAAGCCACGCATCGGGATTGTGGAGGATGGTGAGTCCGCTCTCTAAGGCTGCAGTAGCCGTAGGAGCTGACGGGCTCATGATTGAGGTTCACAATGACCCTGAAAACGCACAATGCGACGGCCAGCAGTCAATCAGACCGGAAAGGTTCAAAAAACTCATGGAGGATTTGAGACCATTTGCAGGGTGTGAGAAAAAGGTGATCTGATAAGGAAGGGGAAATAAAGATATGAGCAGGAATATTGTTTTGATCGGCATGCCCGGTGCAGGGAAAACCACTATAGGAAAAATGCTTTATGAAAGGCTGGAGCTTAAGTTTGTAGATGTGGATGAATTCATAGTTGAGGAAAGCGGCAAGACCATCCCTGAGCTTTTTGATGTGAGCGAAAGCCATTTCAGGAATGCCGAAAGCGAGGCGGTCAAAAAACTGAGCATGGACAAATCCTCCATCATCGCAACTGGCGGAGGCGTGATAAAAAACAAGGCGAATATTGAGGAGCTTAAGAAAAATGGAATCATTGTGTTTATAGACAGGCCATTGGGGAATATTGCGGGAGATGTGGAAATATCCAAGAGGCCGCTTCTAAAGGACGGGGTGAAGAAACTATACGATCTTTACGATGAGAGGTACGAGCTTTACAAAAGGTACAGCGATTTTCGTGTTGTGAACGATGGGTCAATCGAAGCGGTGGTGGAAAAAATCATAGAAAAATACGCGTTTTCCTAATATTCAAAATCGTCAACCGATAAATGTTGAATGGCGGGCAATTTGGCATTATAATTAAATTGTACAAAAAAATACCTCTTTTGAAATGGGGGAGATTAATGTTAAGTGAAAGCCGACAGGAAAAAACGATCAAGCTTTGCCAGGATTTGATAAGAATACAAAGCTATTCCGGGGAAGAAGGAAAAGCAGCCGAAAGATTAAAAGAAGCATTTATGGAAATGGGCTATGATGAGGTTTTTATTGACAAATACGGCAACATAACAGGGCACATCAAAGGAAAAAAACCTGGAAAGAAAATACTGTTTGACGGGCATATGGATACCGTGCCTGTGCCGGATCAGACCAAATGGACCCGAAATCCTTTTGGCGCGGAAATATCGGACGGGAAAATATACGGGAGGGGAGCATCGGATATGAAAGGTGCACTCTGTGCTATGTTATGCGCTGGAGCATACTTTGCAGAGGATACCGATAAGGAATTTGCAGGGGATATATACATATCAGGTGTTGTTCATGAAGAATGTTTTGAAGGGATAGCTGCAAGGGAAATCAGCAAAAAAGTGAACCCCGACTATGTTGTAATAGGGGAAGCTTCAGAATGCAACATAAAAAGAGGGCAGAGGGGAAGGGCGGAAATAGTTGTTGAAACTTTCGGTAAGCCGGCTCATTCAGCAAACCCTCAAAAGGGAGTAAACTCAGTCAAAAAAATGGCCAAGCTGATCGGAAGAATTGAGAATGTCGAAATGACCACCGATGAATTTTTAGGTGACGGGATACTTGAAATTACCGACATAAAATCATCGCCGTATCCGGGAGCGTCCGTAGTGCCTGATTATTGCAAGGCCACCTATGACAGGAGATTATTAGTGGGAGAAACAAAAGAGGGCGTTTTAAAACCGATACTTGACATAATTGAGGAAATGAAAGAAGAAGACCCGGAGTTCAAAGCAAAGGCATCCTTCGCTGAAGGAAGAGAGACGTGTTATACGGGCGAGATTATCGAAGGCGAAAGATTTTTCCCGGGCTGGGTGTATGAAGAGAAGGATGAATTTGTCCAGAACGTATATAATGGCCTGAAAGAAATAGGCATGGACCCGATGATTACACATTATTCCTTCTGCACAAACGGGAGCCATTATGCAGGTGAGGCGGGAATTAAAACTATAGGCTTTGGTCCGTCAAGGGAAAACCAGGCGCACACAATCGATGAATACATAGAGATAGATCAGCTTCTGAAAGCTGCCGAAGGATATTATTCAATAAGTAAATCAGTGTTGAAATAAATTACGACCGCATCAGATATTGATGCGGTCGTAACGCTACCAGTATACTTCTACAGGCATATCGTCATCGTCGATTTGCTGTCCTTTGAGTATTTTATCTGCCAGCTCCAGCTTGTCTGCCTTTAGAACCACGCGGGCTCCGCTGTCATCTGACGAGGCAAAAGCATAGGTGTACTCGATGTTGATCCCGGCGTCGCTCAGCATTTGCATTTTTTCATACAAGCTGCCAGGGTGGTCATCGAGCGCTATTGTTAAAATTGGATCGTTTTTTACCGGGTACCCTGAATCCAAAAGCAGTTTTTCAGTTTTGCCGGGATCCTTGACAATAATACGTAAAATACCGCTGAATTCCGTTGAATCAGACAAGGTTAAAGCCCGAAGGTTGATGCCATTCTTTTCTAACAGCTCAAGCACTGCAGCCATCGCTCCAGGTTCATTCTTCAACATTAAAGATATTTGGCGGATAATCATAAGCATGCCTCCCAAGAATAAAATAGTCAACAAATAGTTATGACAATTATACATTATTGATATGAGAATGAATAGTATAAATTTTTTTAATAATTAAAAAAAGCAGCAAAAATAACCGCTGCATTATGTAAGAAAATGGTATAATTAATAGATGAGAAATATAAAGGACACCGGGAGGAGTAACAGAAAATGGATTTAACAAATATGCAGGTTTCACATAAGAAATTCGGTATAGGTACAGTTGAAGAACACGATTTTGAGGTTATTACAGTTAAGTTTGCAAATGAAACAAAGAAGTTCCAATACCCATTAGCATTCGAAAGATTCCTTGAATTGCTTGATGCGGCTCATAGCAGAGAATTAAAAGAAGAACTTGAAATGAAAAAAGAGGAAATAAGGAATGATGAAATGAAAAAAACTGCTGAGAGGTTATTGGAAATCGCTGAAGAAGTTCGACCAAAACCTGTCAGGGATATCAATAAAAGCAAAGACATACTGAGAATCCATCAAACTTGTTTTGATTTTATGATCGATTACCAAAAGGAGCATAAAGATTTTTATTTTGTGCCAAGAAAGGTAAATAACAGCAACAGGCTGAATGACGGGTATTACTTTATTGGCAATGACAATTATTTGATGATAAGCTTTTGGAATGGAGGAGACGGGAAGGAAAAAATCCACAATTTAAATTTTGGAATAACAGAAAGCGGTGACTGCTTCCTGGAAATTAGTTCAAGAGACAGCGAAAAGAAGGCAGACCTTTTAAGGGAGCTGGTTCGGATCCTGGAAGAAAAAAATCACTATAAATTTGATGAGATTAAGGTTAACAAATGGCGTCTTGATTACGATGCAAGTCTCCCGTATCTTGATGTGCTTGAGTGTTTTATACTGAATGAAAAGGCGGTTATTGATGAATACCTGAGAAAACACAAGGATGCAGAAATTGGAATAGCAGATCAAAAAATGCATGATAAGTATGTTCAGAGGATTCTCAACATGTAACATTGTAAAAAAGGGGGCGAAAAAATGAATATAAAGCGCACAGTTCTGCTGGGAATTATGCTTTTCCTTTTCTCGGTGGTGCTGTATTTCATTAATTTTTTGTTATACGGAGATGCGCATCATCTAATGGAGTCGTTCACTGAGGAACTTGCATTCATGCCTGTTTACGTGTTCATCACTGCTGTTTTCGCTGAGCGAATGCTCTCCAGGTCAGAGAAAGCCGAGATGTCCAGGAGGACGAACGCCCTCGTGGGAACATTTTACAACGAAGTCGGTTATGACATGGTCAATAAGCTGTTTGAGTTCGACAGCAATTCTGAGACACTGAAGACCGAAATGTCAATGGACAGCGGTTTGGATTCGCAGAAGGTCAAGGCTATTCACAGGTTAGCCGAGACATACACTTACGGTGCACCAAAAGGCAAGGAGGATATCCTGGAAATTGGGGAACTGCTGTCGGCAAAAAAGGACTTTATGCTGATCATGATGTCTAACGCCAGCCTGCTGGAAAAGGACGAATTCTCGGAACTTCTGCTTTCCGTGAACCATATCCATGAGGCTCTCAAAACGATTGACGACATCTCTGCAATAAGCGATGATCTTGTGGACCACTTCCACAGCGACATCCAGAAGGCGTACAGGTGCCTTATAGGGGTGTGGGTCAGTTATTTGTCATTTATAAAAAACGAAGACCCGTACCTGTACATGCTCGCTGTCGGCAAGAACCCGTTCAGGGGGAAAGCAGGCGCACCTAAGGTTATGCATGAAATTTAAGAGTTGTGTATAATATTAAAACATCCTATAATATGACTATAGACTAAATATTTTGAATATATTAAACGTTTTAGCAAATACTGGATGAGGTGATTCATTATGGATGAAAACAGCATAAATCTGACGCAGGATACGGTTCGAGACCTTTGGTCACAGACTTACAATACCGAGGGCAAACCTGATTGGTCTCATATTTTTCCATATTACCACCCGGAAATTGTTTTTCAGGATGCCATTCAGAGGCTTGAAGGTATAGAAAATTTTAAAGCCATGTGTGAACGGTTAACAAATAGATGCAAGAGCCTGAGGATGGATATAATCACAGTTGTTCAGGACTCCAATATTATTATAATGGAATGGAAGATGACA
Source organism: Bacillota bacterium (assembly GCA_017861315.1). Lineage (GTDB taxonomy): Bacteria > Bacillota > Clostridia > Clostridiales > Clostridiaceae > UBA699. The sequence continues at coordinate 12,673 of JAGFXP010000047.1, forward strand.
ATGTCGTTTAGAAAGTCACCTGATACACCGATTTTTGGATGTACAAAACTGACCATTCATGATGACGGAAGGATAATTGAACAAAGGGATTACTATGACCTTTGGGGAGATATTTTCAATGGTGTGCCAGGTTTTTCGAAGTTGTACAGAAAGTTTATGCGCAGATTCTTTGGGTAGGAGGATAAGATCATGAAGCTGAAACTGCCGGATGAATTGATTTTTATCAGAAACGGGAAAGCAGCACAGAAGAAGAGCACAGCCACCATGGAGGGTAAAGTATGCGTAATAACCGGCGCAACTTCCGGGGTAGGTCTTGAGGCATTAAAAAGATTGGCCAGGGGAGGCGCCCATCTAATCATGGTGTGCCGGAATCAGGAGAAAGCGGAACGTATCAGCAGGCAAATCAAGGATAGATGGAAAGTCCCGGTTGATATTGTCATTGCCGACTTCAGCCGCCTGGATGAAGTCAGGAATGCTGCCGCCCTAATAATTAAAAACTATCCTAAAATCGACGTGCTTATAAACAGCGCAGGAATGCATTCAACAAAGCTGATCCACACATCAGAAGGTTTCGAAATGGTCTTTTGCGTCAACCATCTGGCTCCGTTCCTGTTCACCTTGCTTCTTATTGACAGGCTGAAAGAAAGTGCGCCGGCTCGCATAATCCAGGTGAATTCCGAAGGACACCGTTTCAATGGCCTCAACCCGGAAGATATTAACTGGGAAAAACGCCATTATACTGGACTCAGAGGCTATGGGGCTTCCAAAACGGCTCAGCTGCTTACAGTCTGGGAACTTGCTGATCTTTTGGAAGGTTCTGATGTTACCGTTAATGCGCTTCATCCGGGTGATGTAAAAACAAATATAGGCAACAATAACGGTTGGCTTTACAGATGGTTTTTGCATCATGTAACCTGGCACTTCTTGAAGGATCCGGTCATATCGGGGGAGGCTATTTACTATTTGGCTTCCGATCCTGAAATGAGCGGTGTCAGCGGCCGTTTTTTCAACCTTACTATTGATGAAAAACCTGCTGCGCATGCGCTTGACCGCAGCATGGGAAAACGAATATGGGAGCTTAGCATGAAAATGACAGGGGTGTGAGTTGTATGAACTACGATGTAATAATAGTAGGCGGCGGAATGGCAGGGCTTACATCCGCAGCATACCTTAGCAAAGCTGGTTACAAGGTGCTGGTGTGTGAGAAAGAAAAGAAAGTTGGCGGCCTTGTAAATTCTTTTGATTACAAAGGCTTTACGTTTGACGGCGGCATAAGGGCCATCGAAAATTCAGGAATAGTATTGCCGATGCTAAGACAGTTGGGTTTGGAAATAAATTTTGTCAGAAATATCGTTTCCATCGGAGTGGAAAAGGAGGTTATACGCATTGATTCGAAGGACAGTCTGAAGGATTATCAGACTTTGCTGAGCAATAAATTTCCGGATAATGCTGACGAGATAGAAAAGATAATAGACGAAATCAAGCTGATCATGAAATACATGGATATACTTTACGGCATCGACAACCCGCTTTTCTTAGACCTGAAAAATGACAAGGAATACCTTTTCAAGACCATTCTTCCCTGGCTTTTCAAATATCTTGCCACCATTAAAAAAATTACTAAGCTCAATGAACCTGTCGATGAATACCTGCAGAAATTCACCAATAATCAGGCTCTCATTGATTTGATAGCCCAGCATTTTTTCAAAAAAACGCCGACATTTTTTGCCTTGAGTTATTTCAGCCTTTATCTTGACTATAAGTACCCGAAAAACGGAACAGGAGTTGTTCCGGAGAAAATGGAAGAATTCATAGTGGCTAATAAAGGAGAATTTAAGAAAGAGACTGAAATATGCTTTGTAGATCCGGAAAACAAACAGGTGAAGGATTCGAAGGGAAATGAGTACAGCTACAAGAAATTAATTTGGGCTTCTGATTTGAAAAGGCTCTACAACATAATTGACTTGAATTCTCTAAGCAGTGAAGAGATTAAGCAGAAAGTGACGGATCGGAAAAAAGTTATGTCGGACAAAAAAGGCGGAGATTCAATTTTAACTGTATACCTGACTTTAGATATGGATAAAAGTTATTTCGAAGGTATCTGCACCGAACATTTCTTTTATACGCCCCTGATAAAAGGCCTTTCAAATTTGAATATGGATGAAATCGCAGCCGGAGCCTCTGATAATGACGGCCTCATATATACTATGGATAAAGCTGCTGTGATTAATTGGATCAGGAAATATTATGACCTAACTACTTATGAGATAGCCTGCCCTGTCATGAGGGATGCCAGCTTGGCTCCGGAAGGAAAGACCGGCTTAATCATCAGTACATTAATGGATTACTCGCTGGTAAAGCATATTTCGGAAATGGGCTGGTATGATGAATTTAAAAAGATTACTGAGGAGTGTATCATAAATATTCTTGACGCAGCAATTTTCACAGGTATGAAGTCTAAGGTCATAGACCATTTTACTTCCACACCTTTGACCCTGGAAAAGATGACGGGGAATTCAGACGGCGCTATTACGGGGTGGGCATTTACCAACAACTTTATTCCGGCTGAAAACAGACTCCCGAAGGTTGCCAGATCCATATTTACGCAAGTTCCAGATATTTTCCAGACCGGTCAGTGGTCGTTCAGTCCCTCAGGACTTCCAATATCCATTTTAACAGGCAAATTAGCTGCAGATGAAATTGAAAAACAGTTGAAATGAGGAGGTTATAATTATGGCAATCGAAAAGACAGCATACAAGGTGATACTCAAGGAAGGCGACTTTGAAATTCGTCAGTACGAACCAATGATTGTTGCGGTAAGCCAGGAAGGAGATTTAAGGGGCGGCGGAGGCTTTGATGCATTGTTTGGCTACATCAGCGGAAACAATCAGGAGAACAAGAAAATTGAAATGACCACACCCGTTTTAAATGATCTGGGCCAGGAAAATCTGACAATAGCCTTTGTAATGCCAAAAGAGTACAGCATCGACAGTCTTCCGAAACCACTTGACTCAGGGATACGCTTGAAAGAAATACCCGGACGCCAAGTTGCCGCGATCATATTCTCAGGCAATATTAATCCAGTCAAAATTGATGAAAAGAAGAATGAGCTTTTGGACTGGTTAAAGGGAAAGCGGATTACCGGCACAGGCTTAGTGGAGTTAGCCCGATATAATCCGCCCTTTATTCCAGGGTTCATCAAGCATAATGAATTGCTGATTGAAGTGCACCTTGACGTATAGCAAGGGCCGCTCTGGGATCATGACCAGCGCAGCGGCCAAAGAAAGGGACGGTGACAGCTATGGGTCATTTAACGGTCCACAATTATCGTAATCTTCAAAAACGAATGGACAGGTCTATTCCGGGTATATATGATTCAAATACCCTATACGAACTCTTGAAAATCCTTTTTACCGATGAAGAGGCGCGGTTAAGCTCACTGATGCCGCTCACTTATTTTTCCCTGGGCGACATATCAAAGATATGGGATAAAGCCGAGGAAGAAAGTGAAGCCATACTTCAAAATTTGGCAGGCAAAGGGTTGGTATGCTTTACCGAGGATGACGGCAAAACAGTATATCTTCTTGCTCCGCCGGTGTTAGGATTTTTCGAATTCTCACTTATGCGGCTTGATGGGAAGTTTGACCGGAAAAGATTGTCCGAGCTCTACTATCAGTATATTAATATTGAAGAAGGCTTCATAAAGCAGTTTTCAAACATTAATCCGCCCATGACACGTGCATTCGTTCAGGAAGATGCCATTAAGGATATCGAGTCAGAGGTCCTGTCGTATGAAAGGGCCACAGAGGGCATCAATCAGGCTACATGCATCACCGTAGGAACCTGCTTCTGCAGACACAAGATGGAACACATGGGTATGGCCTGCGATAACCCTCAGGATGTATGCCTGACATTCAATGACGTAGCTAAAGACCTGGCTTCGCAGGGCATTGCCAGAGAAATATCAAAAAGCGAGGCGCTTGACATATTGAATCTCTGCATAGAAAAAGGGCTGGTTCAGATCGGGGATAACCAGAGGGACAGGCTTGCAGTTATCTGCAACTGCTGCGGCTGCTGCTGCGATATATTGCTCGCGTATAAACGCCTGGGGTCAACTAGCCTGATCAATCCGACCAACTATATCGCATTTGTTGAAAAAGACGCATGCACCGGATGCGGCATTTGTGCCGAGAGGTGCCCGGTTGATGCAATTTCGATTGAG